>JALSRF010000421.1 GCA_026984895.1 Paracoccaceae bacterium | reverse complement strand
CAGGTTTTCCTCGAAAAACCAGCTCATCAGCGCGAACCTGGCCGCGTCGTCGGTCACGTCGTTGAACTGATCGCGCAGCGTCGCGACCCCCAGCGGCACCGAGATCCAGTCCACCACCCGGGCATGAGGCGCGCGGCTGCCGGCCGGCTTGAAGCCGGTATGCAGGCGCATGATCGCCCGGCACCGCTGGTTGTGCGGCACGTTCGACAGGTCGATCCAGACAAGCTCGGTCGATCCGCCGCCGATATCCACCACCAGCAGTTGCTCGGTGCGCGGCGAGACCAGCGAAGCGCAGGAGATCACGGCCAGGCGCGCCTCTTCCTCGGGTTCGATGATTTCCACCGACAGCCCGGTTGCGTCCTTCACATACCGGACAAGCTCACCGGCGTTTTCGGCCCGCCTGCAGGCCTCGGTCGCCACCAGGCGCATGCGGCTCACCCGGTGGCGGAGCAGCTTCTTGCGGCAGATGCGCAGCGCCTGGACCGTGCGATCCATGGACGAACGCGACAGCCGCCCCGAGGCTTCGAGCCCGGCACCAAGCTGCACCGATTTGGAAAAGCTGTCGATCACATGAAACCTGTTGCCGCGCGGCCGGGCCACGAGCATGCGGCAACTGTTCGTTCCAAGGTCCAGAGCGGCATAAAGCTGCGCCGTGTCGGGACCGTCCTGCGCTGGCGGTTCGACCGGTTGCGGGATCCTGCCTGCGCGCTTGCGACGCCTGGGCGTCATGAGAGCGCCCTCCGATTTCGAGTTGCCGCCATCCTATGGGCGCGCGCGGCGTTGTGCAAGCGGCCTGGCGGGCCCGGCCTGTCCCGGCGATGCCGCGCGCCGGGCGGGCCCTGGCGTGCCCTCGCCGCGGGCCGGTCGGTGGCGCCGGTCGGCGGGCGGGCGCGGGCGGCGGGCCAGAACGGGTGGGCCAGAACGGGCGGGCCAGAACGGGCGGGCGCGCCCCGGCCTGCCCCGTCCTCGCGCGAAATTCATGAACATGTTGAAGAATTCGAAGCCGCCCACCCCTTTCCAGAGCCGGCGCCATGGCCTAGCTGTCTTGCATGTTCCTGCTGGCGCAATGCGGCCGGCGCGTCGCAGGCGATGGCGTTCGGGCCGAAAACGCGCGCAGGACACGACCCCGCCGGACGGGGAGGAACAGGAGAGCCGATCATGGCAGACGTCACCATCGTCTACTGGCGCGACATCCCGGCCCAGGTGCTGGTCGGGCGCGGCAGAAAGGCCGCCAAGGCGCCGTTGTGCGAGCGATTCGAACAGGCGATCGACCGCGCCGCGATGAAGGCGGGCCTGGCGGGAACCGACGACTACCTTTCCCAGTGGCGCCGCGGCACGCCCTATGGCGTGGATGGCGCAAGCGACGATCAGCAGGTCGCAAATTCCGAAGCCGCCCGCCTGGAAGCGCAATACGATCGCGACAGGCTGAAAGCCCTGGTCGATAACGGCGGATGGGCCTGAGCCCGACGCTGACACAGACAGGGGAGAGCGCAATGGCGTTGTTACCGTTTCGCAGGACCGGCGGTGAGGGCATGACCGCGACAGGCATCGATGCCGGGGCGCGCGGCGCGGCGCGAAGCGGCGGCGCACCGACTCCGGTTGCGGCCTTTCTGAAGGGGTATTCGATCGAGGTGATGCCGCGCACCGCCGCCCGGGTGGACGATTTCCGTGCCATCCTGCCCGAAGCGAGCCGGGTCTGCATCGCCCATATCGACGGCACCCCGATCGGCGAGATGGTGGCCACCGCCCGCCGGCTGGCGGCGGACGGTTTCCAGGTGATGCCGCATTTCCCGGCCCGCATCATCGCCGACCGGGCCGAACTGGGCGAGTGGATCGCGCGCTATCGCGGCGAGGCCGGCGTCAGGCAGGGGCTGATCCTCGCCGGCAGCCCGTCCCGGCCGCGCGGCCCCTTCGCAAGCGCGATGGATCTGCTGGAAACCGGCCTGTTCGACGGCTTCGAGCGGCTGCATGTGGCCGGCCACCCCGAAGGCAACCGCGACATCGACCCGGACGGCGGCGATGAAAACGTGATGGCGGCGCTGCGCTGGAAGACCGCCTTTGCCGAACGCACCGACGCAACCATGGCGCTGGTGACCCAGTTCTGTTTCGACGCCGCGCCGGTGATCGACTGGGTCAACAGGCTGGCTGGCGAGGGCATCGCCTTGCCGGTGCATGTGGGCATCGCCGGGCCGGCCAGGCTGCAGACCCTGATCCGGTTCGCCATTGCCTGCGGCGTCGGCCCTTCGCTGAAGGTGCTGCAAAAGCGCGCGATGGACGTAACCCGCCTGGTCAAGCCCTACGAACCGACCGCGATCATCTCTGCACTGGCCGCCTGCAAGGCCGCAAACCCGGCGTTCAACATCGAACAGGTGCATTTCTTTCCGCTTGGCGGTATAGCTGCCACGGCCCGCTGGGCCATCGAACACGGCGGCAGATACACCCGCCCGGCCAACGCGGCCTGATGAGCGCTCCGACACCCACAGCCCGAAGGAAGAACGAATGACGCGCACTGTCCTCGAAAGCAAGACCAAGACCGTCGTTATCGGCTTTGACGAACCGTTTTGCGTGATCGGCGAGCGGATCAACCCCACCGGTCGCAAGAAACTGGCGGCCGAACTCGAAGCGGGGGATTTTTCCACCGTCGAAAGGGACGCGCTTGAGCAGGTCGCCTGCGGAGCGATGGTGCTGGATGTGAACGCCGGCGTGGTCTACAACTCGAACCCCGACCCGAACCAGACCGAGCCGCCGCTGATGCGCGGCATGATCGAACTGGTGCAGGGGCTGGTGGACGTGCCGCTTTGCATCGACAGTTCGGTCCCGGATGCGCTGGAGGCCGGGCTGGAAGCGGCCGAAGGGCGCCCGCTGCTCAACTCGGTGACGGGCGAGGAAGAGCGCCTGGAACGCGTGCTGCCGCTGGTCAGGAAATACAACGTGCCCGTGGTGGCGATTTCCAACGACGATACCGGGATCAGCGAAGACCCGGACATCCGCTTCGAGGTGGCACGCAAGATCGTCGAGCGCGCGGCCGATTTCGGCATTCCGGCGCATGACATCGTGGTCGATCCGCTGGTGATGCCGGTGGGCGCCATGGCCAGCGCCGGGCAGCAGGTGTTCGCGCTGGTCCGCCGCCTGCGCGAGGAACTGGGGGTGAACACCACCTGCGGCGCCTCCAACATCAGCTTCGGGCTGCCGCACCGCCACGGGATCAATGCCGCGTTTCTGCCGATGGCGATCGGCGCCGGCATGACCAGCGCAATCATGAACCCGGTGCGCCCGGTGGAAATGGAAGCGGTGCGGGCCGCGAATTTCCTGATGAACCACGACGCCAACGGGGCGCAGTGGATCAACTTCGCGCGGGTGCTCGACGCGGTGGCCGAGGGCGCCGGCTTTGCCGAGGCCAGCAAGGCGGCCACAGCGGCCGGCGGCGGGCGCGGCGGGCGCTCGGGCGGGCGCGCCGGCCGGCGGCGTCGCTCCGCCTGAACCCGCCAGCCCGGCCCCGAACCCGCCTGCCCCGCCCGGACCGCGCAGCCCTGACGGCGCGGCCGTGGGCGGCGGGTGGCGGCGGGCCGGCGCGCGCCGGGGTCAATGCGGCGCGGGCGAAATCCGGCAGATCGGCGTTCAGCGCCCGTCGCGCCTCATCGATGCGCCGGGGCGCGGACGGGGAAGAACGGAGGCGGGCAGCGGGCGATGCTGCGGCGGGCGATGTTGCGGGCGGCGCGTGATGGGCACGCGGTGGGGCGCGGACAGGGAAGAACGGGGCAGAACCGGGCCGAACGGATCGCGACGCCCGGTCGCGGCGCCCGGGCCCGGGCGGGGCCACCAGCGCCACCGCCCTGTTCGCACCGGCTGCCAGGCTCATGCGCGCCCGCCGCGCGCGCCGCCCACCCCGGTTCAGGCGCCGTCCCCATGCGCCGCCGCCGTGCGCGGCGCGATGCCAAGCCAGATGCCATCGCGCGCGCGCACGGTCAGATGCGCCCGGGGAACCGGCGGCGCACGCTCCAGCAGATCAAGGCGGAACTGCTTCAGGATCATCGCCAGCAGCACCGTCCCCTCGGCCATGGCAAAGCCCGCCCCCGGGCAAACCCGCGGCCCGGCGGAAAACGGGATGTAGGCGTCTTTCACCGCGGCCGCCTCCCGGGCGCGCGAAAAACGGTCGGGGTCGAAGCCGTCGGGATCGCTCCAGTAGCGCGGATTGCGGTGCAGGTGCCAGGGGCTGACCACCACCTGCGCCCCCCTGGGCACGGCGCGCCCCCGGAACCTTTGCGCGCGCGCGGCCTCGCGCACCAGCATCGGCACCGGCGGGTAGAGGCGCAACGCCTCGCGAAACACGTTGCGGGTAAATTTCAGCGCCGAAATGTCGGACAGTTCGGGGGTTTCCGGCAGCCGGGCGGCCTCGGCCGCGGCGCGCATCTGGGCCTCGGGAAACTGCGCCAGCAGGAACAGCGCCCAGCCAAGGGCGGCGGCGCTGGTCTCGTGCCCGGCCAGAAAGAAGATCGCCACCTGATCCACCATTTCCTCCACCCCGAAACACGCACCGGTCTCGGGATCGGGGGTGGTCATGATCTTCGTCGCCAGATCGTCGGGCGCGCGCCCGGCCTCGATGTCGGCCATCCGCGCCATGGTCAGCCGATACATCAGCCCGCGCAGGCGGCGCGCCGTGCGACGCGTCGCACGCCGGTGAAAGCGCGGAAACCAGCGCGGCAAGGCAACGAAGGCCCCGACATTCAGGATCGGCTGGCTGGCCTGAAAGGCGCGGAATTCGCGAAAGACCTGCGCTGCGGTCTGTTCGGAAATGGGGATCGAAAACAGGCTTCGGAATATGACATCCGCGGTTACCTTGCTGGCCATCTCCTCGACCTCGACCGGACCCGGGCGCGCCGCCAGGCGCTCGACCAGCGCCTGCCCCGCGGCCACCATCGCCGGAAAGGCGTGGCGCAGCCGCCCGCCCTCGAAGGCCGGGTCGATGATGCGCCGTTGCGCCTGCCACCGGGCGCCGTTGGTCAGGAACACCGCGTTTCCCAGCAGCGGGCGCAGCCCTTCGCCGACGCGCCCGGACTTGGGGAACTCGGACGCGCGTTCGCGCAGCACCAGGCGCACGAGTTCGGTTTCGTTGACCAGGAACGACCGGAAGAACGGGGTGCGAAACTCGGCCATGCGGGCCCGGAACAGCCGCTCGGGCTGGGCCGACAGGATATCGGCGCGAAACAGCTTCAGGTAACGCCAGAGCGAGACCCGTTCAGCGCGCGATGCCGGCTTGGGCGGTCTCATGGCGCCACCGAGCGATACGGCGAAAGCGCCCGGGCGATCCGGCTGCGCGACGAGGGGCGGTCCGCGAACCGCTCGGCAAGGGTCTTTGCGCCGGCCGTGATGCGGAAATAGTCGTAGTCGTTCGGCCGCTCGAACGCGCACAGATACTGGAAATGCAGCGTGAAGAAACGCCAGCGCATGGCGCGCCAGCGCGCCGGGTCGAGCGTTTGCGAGAACGCCGCCGACACGATCAGCGGCCAGCGCTGCGCGCGCGGCGAAACCCCCGACACCGCCACCGGGTCGCACAGGGCAAAGGAACAGCCGTCGCCGGGCGCCGAGACGTCAACCCAGGCGACATTCCCGGCGGCCGACAGGTCGCGCAGGTCGCGGCGCAGCGCCCGCGCCTCGGGCAGGAAGGAGACCATCGGGATCGCCTGGCCCAGGGTCAGCACCGACAGCGCCGGTGCGGACTCCGATGCGGGGCCTCGTGCGGGGCCTGGTGCGGGGCCTCGTGCGGGGTCCGATGCGGGGTCCGGCACCCGGTCCGATGCCCGGCCCGGCACCCGGCCCGTGCGCACCAGAGCGGCCGCGATCTGCACCGCCAGCTGCGCGCCGGTCGAATGGCCGACGATCAGCACCTCGTCCGCATCGCCCTGCAAGGCGGCCGCGACCTCGTTCGCGAAGGCGGCGCAGCGCGCGTCCAGTTCCGCCGGGTTCGCCCCGCGCCCGCGCGCCCAGTAGGCGTAGTCATGCATCAGGTAATAGGCAAAAAGGCGTCCGTCCTGCGCCCGGAACCAGTTCAGCGCAAGAACGCCGACAGCCATCCCGCACGCCACCGTGAGCAGTCGCAGGCCCGGCGCCGGAACCGGAGCGCCGCCCCCGGGCGTTCGCCCCAGCCAGCCGATCGCTGCCCCGGCCAGAACCGCTGCCAGCCCCCCCAGCAGCACCGCCGCCACCGCCTGCGCCAGCAGCATCGCCACCGGGTAGAGCGCCGCGATCACCGGCCCCTTGCGCAGCCGGCCCAGGCGCCAGAGCGCGCCGCTGGACAGATAGACCCAGGCGGTGCGCAGCAGTTGCAGGTAGGTCGCGGCGATGCCCCCGCTCATCGAGCGGCGCACCAGGTCGGACCAGACCAGAACGCTGAACCGCGCCCGGCAGCGCTGCCCGTCGATCGAGGCATCGACACGCCAGCCGGTCGAACCGCCGTCGCCCGGGGCCTGGGCAATCCGGTATCCCGAGATCGCCGCCTGGCGCGCGGCCTCGCGCCGGTAAAGTTCGCGATACCGCCGCGGCGGGTGCGGGTCATAGCCGGGAATGTAGAACACGCGGCGGGTAAAGACGCTGGGCTGTTTCATCTGTTGCATGCGGTTCCGGTATGCATGCAAATGCTTAACCCGGCGTAGCGACGAATTTAACCCGTGCCGCGCAGATTGGCGCCATTTCCGCCCGGACCGCGAGCCCCCGCGCCCCGGCGCCCACGCGCGGGGGGCGTTCACGCGCCCCTGAGCCGTCCCCTGACCCGCCCCCTGAGCCGCCCCGGACCTCCACCGGCCGGGCTGCGCGACTCAGCCGATATAGGCCAGCGACGGGAACTTTTCGAGCAGCCACCAGGAAAAGGAGCTGAACGCGCCGGTGAGAAGCGCCACGCCGACGATCAGAAGCAGCAGCCCCATCGCCTTTTCGATCTTGCCCATATGCGGCTTGATCCGGTTCATCAGCCCCATCGAGCGCTGGATGAACACCGCCGCCAGCAGGAACGGCACCCCAAGCCCGACGGCATAGACGCCAAGCAGCAGCGTGCCGCGCGCAACCGAGGCCTCGGTTGCCGCCAGCGACAGGATCGCCCCCAGCTGCGGACCGATGCAGGGCGTCCAGCCAAAGGCAAAGGCCAGCCCCAGCACATAGGCCCCGATCGCCGAACCGCCCCTGTCGCCGGCATCAAGGCGCGCCTCGCGGTCAAGTATGGGAATTCTGAAAACGCCAAGGAAGTGCAGCCCGAAGACGATCACCGCCAGCCCGGAAATCCGCGCAAACAGGCCCTGATTGCGCAGGAAGAACGTGCCGATGGCCGAGGCGGTAAACCCCAGGAACAGAAACACCGTGGACAGCCCGATGACAAAGAACAGCGCCGGCACGATGGCGCGCCGCCCGGCCCGTCCGTCGCGGCGCATGTCGGCCATGGAAATGCCGCCCATATAGGCCAGATAGGGCGGCACGATCGGCAGCACGCAGGGGCTGAGAAACGACAGCAGACCCGCCAGAAGCGCCACGAACATGGCCGGCAGAAGGCTGGCATCGATGATTTCAATTCCGAACATGGAACCGGTTTAGCCGGTCCCGCGCCGCAGGTCACGCGCACATCGTGTCACATCTTTGTGGACAGGACGAAAAATCGGCGCAAGATGGCGCCATGACCTTCGATCGTGATCTCGATGCGGTCGGGCTGCTCTGCCCGCTGCCGGTGCTCAAGGCACGCAAGCGCCTGATGGAGATGGCCCCGGGCGAAGTGCTGCGCCTTGTGACCGACGACCCGGCAGCGGTGGTGGACGTTCCGCATTTCTGCACCGAATCGGGCCACGTGTTTCGCGGCAGCGAAAAGGCGCGCAACGCCACCTTTTTCTACATCGAGAAGACGTAGCGCCGCGCCGCGCCCCGCGGGCCCTCATCGCTGCGATGGCGCCGCAGCCCGCGCCGGTTGCGGCCCGCTTCGCCGGCGCGCCCGCTCAGCGAAGCGACCACCAGCCTTTTTTCCTGGGCTTTTTCGGCTCTTCCTCCCGGGGCTCGACAGGGGCGTTGGCGGCGGCTGCCGCAACCGGCGCAGGCTGCGGCTCTGCCGAATCCCCTCCCGGTTCGGGCCGCGTTTCCACGCCAGCATCGGGCGGCACATCGGGCGTCA
>JALSRF010000420.1 GCA_026984895.1 Paracoccaceae bacterium | reverse complement strand
AACGCTTGCACCGGTTCGTGCGCACCCAGGGCAATGCCTCGGAATACATCCCGGCCGGCCTGATCGCGATGCTGATCCTGGAGTTTCAGGGCGCGCCGGCGGCGTTGCTGCACCTGTTCGGCCTGATGCTGATCGGCGGACGGATCGGGCATTTCCTCGGCTTCGGACTGGCGCCGGGAAATTGCGCATTGCGACAGTATTCCATGGTTGCCACCTATGCGATGCTGATCGGGTCCGGCCTTGCCATCCTCTGGCTTGCCCTTGTCGGCTAGCGCGGAACGCGTTCGCAGGCATTCGCAAGAAAACGCGCCAGCGCCCCGGGTTCGCATCTTCGCGGCGCGCGCAGGCGGCTATCGCGGTCTTGCGGCGTGGCGCAACGCGCGCGCCCGTGCCCGCCGCAGCCCCGCCGCTGCCAGGCCGCAGCCCCGCCGCGGCCCCGATGCCCGCCGGACGCGCCCGCATCGAACCGGCGCCGCAACCGGCAGACCGGGCCTGCGGAATTTTTTCCGGGCGGCGCGTTTTTGCCCTTGCAGGAGCGCGCGACGGGGCTATATATCGCTCCACCCTATGGACGCGGGCGTAGCTCAGGGGTAGAGCATTACCTTGCCAAGGTAAGGGTCGTGAGTTCGAATCTCATCGCCCGCTCCAGTTTTCAGAGATCTTGCGGCATGCCGGCTGGCCCCCGAGGCATTCGTGGCGGGGCCGGTTCCCGGGCAGGCGGATTTCCGGGCGGCAGAATCGGACCGGGGTTTCGGCACGCCTCAGGCGGGACAAGTACCCGGGCTGCCGGCGCGCGCGCGTTCGCCCCGTGCCCCGGCACGAAAGACACCGGCGCCGGGCGGCGCCCGCCGCGCCCGCCGCGCCATGCCCATGGCAACTCAAAGACCAATCTGGTGGAATTTCGGCGGCGAGTCTGCTAGGTGGCGGAAAACACGGGCAGAGACATGCGCAGCGCAGCAGACAGGGCACCACGGCCGGTCCCTGCCCCCGATACCGCAAACCGTCGTGGCATGGGTGACAGGGGATAGGGGTGCAGATACTGGCAATCACCGCCATGCGCGACGAGGGGCCGAACCTGCCGGAATGGATCGCCCATCACCTGGGAGCGGGCATCGGCCATTTTCTGGTCTACTCCAACGACTGCACCGACGGCACCGACCACATGCTGGACGAACTGGCCGCCGCCGGGCTGGTGACCCATGTCCGGCTCCGCCCCGGGCGCGCGCGCCCGGTGCAGTGGCAGGCCCTGAAGGATGCCGCGCGCCGCCCCGAACTGGCCGACGCCGACTGGGCCGTGGTCTTCGACTGCGACGAATTCGTGAACCTGCGCGCCCCCGATGACGGCCTTGCCGGGATGCTCGCCGGCCTGCCGCCCGGAACCAGCGCCCTGGCCATGGGCTGGCGCCTGTTCGGCAACAGCGGCCACCTGCGCCGCCCCGCCGGACTGACGATCGAAGGTTTCACCCGCGCCGCCCCGCCCGACATCCCGTTGCCGCTGGCGCATTTCTGCAAATCCTTCTTCCGCCCGGCTCATTTCCGCGAACCCGGCATTCATCGCCCGAAACGCCGCCAGGGCGCGCTGCCGCGCTGGTGCGATGGCGCCGGCGCCCCCCTGCCCGAGCCCTTCGCCCGCAGCAACGCGCGCATCAACCTGTTCGGGCTGAACCCCGGCCATGCCCTGGTTCAACTGAACCACTATTCGCTCAGGTCGGCCGCGTGTTTCATGGCCAAGCGCCGCCGCGGCCTGCCGAACCACACCCATCGCGACGTCGCCCTGGGCTACTGGGTCGAACGCAACTTCAACGATGTCGAGGACACGAGCATCCTGCGCATGGCGGCGCAGACCCGGGCGCAACTGGCGCGCCTGCTGGAGATCGGGCAACTCGGCGCGCTGCTGCGCCAGGCCGAGGAACACCACCGCGCCGCGCTTGAACAACAACTGCGCGACGAAGACGAAAACCGGCTGTTCCTGCAGCTTGCGCTTGCCGGCGACAGCCGCGTGCCCGACGCCGCGTTCATCGCCAGCCATCTGCGCCGCCTGAAAGCGCTGAACCGAAAGACGAACCGATGACGGAAACCGGCAACGAAAGGTTCATCGAATGCCGCCTGAATGCGCAAGGCTCGGGCGAGGTGACGCTGCTTGAGGCGGTGCGCCGCCAGCAGCACGGGCGCACGGTCATGGAGGTGTTCCTGAAATCGGGCCCCCCGGTGGAAACCATCCGCCCGGGCGCGAACTGGGACATCGCCAGCCTGCGCTCGGTCGCCGGGGCGCCGGTCATTCTGGCAAGCGCGCCGGAGGGCTGCGGGCCGCTGCCGCTGTCGGTCGGCGGCGAAACCTTCGAGATCGCCGGCGCGCCGGCACAGACCGCGCTGTTCGAAGGGCTGGACACCGGCTATGCCGAGCGCAACGGCGAAAGCGCCGCGGTCGTGCTGGACTGGCTCGCCTACCATGTCAGGACACAGAAGATGCAGGCGGCCCTGATCCTGGATCGCGCCCCCCCCGAAG
>JALSRF010000419.1 GCA_026984895.1 Paracoccaceae bacterium | reverse complement strand
GCAAGGGCGCCGCGGCCATCGACGGGCTGGCCCGGCTGGTGGTGCTGCGCGCGCCGGTGCCGCTGGGGCGCGCCGGGCTGGGGGACGAGGCCCACCCGATGAACGCCCCCGAAGCGCCGGGCAAGGACCGGATGGAACCGCCCGCGCCCGACCCCTGGCGCGCCCCCCTGGGCGAGGGCGTGCTGTTCGAACTGGTGCGCGCGCGGTTTCTGGGGCGGGCCGGCGCGGTGATGAACATCGACGTGTTCGACCTGCTGCTGCCCCACCCCGATGGCTCGGTCTTCGAACGGGCCCGCAAGGCAAGCACCGGCTGCATCACCCTCGAGGGACGCCATTGCTACCCGTGGCGTGTGCGCAAGAACGCGCAGGCCGGCTTCGGCGACCACATCTGCGTGCCCTTCGACCTGGGCCGGCGCCGGCAACGCTGGTGCCTGGCCCCGCAGCAGGCCGCCGCGCAGGCGGTCTGGCGCTTTGTCCGGGTGGTGGGGGCAACCCCCGGCCCCGAGGAACGGGCCACGTTCTACCGCTGCATGGCGTTGCGCCACCGGGTGTCTTCGGTATCGCGCATCGTGCCCAAGACCAGCCTGATCGAAGACGAACGCCTTGTCGAACTGGTCCGCAAGTACCTCGCGGCGAACCCGGTGCGGATGCCCGAGCACCGCGCCATCGCCCGCGACGAGACCGGCAACCGCACCACCATTGTCACCACGATGAAGAACGAAGGCCCCTTCATCCTGGAATGGCTGGCCTATCACCGGGCCATCGGGGTGTCGGATTTCCTGATCTACACCAACGACTGCACCGACGGCACCGACACGATGCTGGCGATGCTGCAGGACAAGGGCATCGTCCAGCACCGCCAGAACCCCTATCGCGCCTCCGGCGGCACCAAGCCGCAGCACGCCGCGCTGCAGGCCGCCGACAACGAGGAACTGGTGCGGGACTCGGACTGGCTGATCTGCATGGACGTGGACGAGTTCATCAACATCCACGCCGGCGGCGGCCACCTGCGCGACCTGTTCGAAGCCACGCGCGGGGCGAACATGATTTCGCTGACATGGCGTCTTTTCGGCAACAGCGACCTGCACCGGTTCGTCGATCGCCCGGTGATCGAGCAGTTCGACCGCTGCGCCCCCGAACTGATCCGCAAGCCGCATCAGGCCTGGGGGTTCAAGACGCTGTTTCGCAACGAGGGGATCTTCAAGAAACTCGGCGTTCACCGGCCCAAGGGGCTGCGGCCGCAGCTGCTGGAGCGGATCCGCTGGGTCAACGGCTCGGGCCAGCCGATGCCCGAACGCATGTATCGCAACGCCTGGCGCTCGACGCTGGAAACCTATGGCTACGAACTGGCAACGCTGAACCACTATGCGGTGCGCTCGGCCGAAAGCTTTCTGGTCAAGCGCGACCGCGGCCGGGTCAACCACGTGGACCGGGACCAGGGGCTGAACTACTGGTTTCGCATGAACAACAACGCCGAGAAGGACACCTCCATCCAGCGCATGCTGCCCGCCATGCGCGCCGAGCTTGACCGGCTGATGAGCGATCCCGAGATTCGCGCAGCGCATGCGTTTTCGGTGGCGCGTCACCGCGAAAAGATCCGGGAACTGAAGGCGCGCGAAGACTATGCCGCCTTCTACAGCGAACTGACCGGGCCGCGCCTTGAAAAGCTGTCGCGCCTGCACGGGCATTTCGGCGCCAGTGTCTTTCTTGCCGGCCCCGGCGCCATCCCCGATGAGATCGTCAGGAAAACCCCCGGAGACCGGTTCACGTTCACGGTTGAAAAAGGGATCGCAGAGCATTGATTCTACTGGCTTTCACGCGACCTTTCAGGGGGGATTTCCCGGCCTTCGTTGACAAGCCGGCCTCGCGGCGTCATGATCCGGCAAAACGCCCCGAAAGCGGGCCGAGGCAGGACCGAAAGCGGCAGAGCATGGGACAGCTCGCGAGGCAGATCGCGCGGCAGACCGCAAGGCGGATCATGGGACAGGTCGGGACGGATCGGACGCCCCGGGCGCGGGCGCGGGCTGGCGTCGTGCCGGGGCGAATGCCGCGACGGGAAAGCGCCGCCGCCAGCGCCGCCGCCCTGGCGCACCAGACCCGCCAGGACAACCGGACCGGAAAAGCATGGCGTTACCGAGCATAGGCACGCTCTGGATCGGCGGCGCGCTGTCGTGGCTGGAACAGCTGTGCCTGCAGTCCTTTCTCGACAATGGCCACGACGTGGTTCTTTATACCTATGACGAGGTTTCGGGCGTTCCCGATGGCGTGCGGATCGAGGATGCCGGCGCGATCCTGCCGACCGACAGGATCATCCGCCATGCGCGCACCGGCAGCCCGGCCTATCATGCCGATCTGTTCCGCCTGCACATGCTGAAGGCCACCGACCACATCTGGGCCGATACCGATGCCTATTGCGTGCAGCCTTGGCGGGTGGCCAAAGGCGCGCATTTCCACGGCTGGATCTCGGACCGCAAGCCGCAGGTGAACAACGGCGTGCTGCGCCTGCCCGCAACCAGCAGGACGCTGCAGGCGATGCTGGAGTTCACCAGCGACGAATACCCGGTTCCGCCCTGGCTGCCGGCGCAGGAACGCGCGCGGCTTGAACGCGCCAGGGAACGGGGCGACGGGGTGCATGTTTCTCTCATGCCGTGGGGGGTCTGGGGCCCCGATGCCCTGACCTGGTTTCTGAAGCAGACCGGCGAGATCGAACATGCCCGCGAAAAGCATGTGATCTACCCGGTGCCCTTCGCCATTGCCGGGGTCACGCTCAACCCGCAGCGCCGGCGCAAGGCCCGCAACTTCATCAGGGACGACACCCTTTCGATTCACTTCTGGGGGCGGCGGTTTCGCAATGTCGCCGCCAAATACGGTGGTCTCGCCCCGCCGGGCAGCCTGGTTTGCGACCTGCTGCAAAAACACGGCATCAATCAGGAGAAGACCGCCCACATGATACGGAAAAAACCCGTCATTGCACCGCTGGAAGATGCGGATCTGTCCATGTTCGACGATGGCGACGTTGCCAACATCCTGTTGCAACGGAGCGAGCTTGGCAATGTCTCCGAACAGATCCGAAGCTGGATCGACGGCGATGACGCGCCGCTGCTGGACTATGCACGCGAACACCGCGAACAGGTGCTCGGCGCCGCGCTGCAGGTGGCCGCGGACGCCTGCGAGACCTTCGTCAGCGCCGTTGACGCCGACCGCCCCGGCCGGATCGCCGACATCGGCTGCGGCTATGCCCTGGCCGACCTCATCCTGTTTCGACGCTACGATGCCGATCTGGTGCTGATCGACATCGAGGAAACGCGCGCGCGCCACTTCGGCTTTGCCCGGACCGGCGCCGGATACACCAACCTGAACAAGGCCCGCCTGTTCCTGGAGAAGAACGGCGTTCCCGCCGACCGGATCACGCTGATCAATCCCCAGCACGACGATCTGGCCGCGGCTGGCCAGGTCGATCTGGCGATCAGCCTGATTTCCTGCGGGTTTCACTACCCGGTCACCACCTACACCGATTTCTTCACCACGCAGCTGACGCCCGGCGGCGCGATCGTGCTGGACATCCGCAAGGGCTCGGGCGGGATCGCGCAGATGAAGAAAATCGCCCGGGTAAAGGTGCTCGACAGACAGCGCAAGTTCGCCACCATCCTGGCGCGGCGCGGTGAGTGACCCGGGCCATATCCTTCGCGCGCTCGACCTTGACGAGGTCGCGCGCATGGCCGACATCAACGGCGGCGCCCCGGAGCTGGCCATTGCGCTCCACCGGCGCCACGGCACCTGCATCGACGTGATCTGCCTGTCTGCGCGGGGCGAATACACCGGCCCCTCGGATGCGATCGACCGCTACCTGGAACGGCTGCGCGCGGCCGGGGTGGAAGCGGATGCGATCCGGCTTGTGACCAGTCACAGGACCCTGCGCGAATACGACGTGATCGCCTCGATTGACGGCTTCGGTTCACGCCACAAGATCAAGCACTTGAAGGCCATACTTGACAAGGCACTTCACCCGCTGTCGCGCCTCGTGATCGAGATCCGCAAGGGCTCCGGCGCCTATCCCTTTCTCAAGGCTTACGGCAGTTGCAACACGCTGAAACAGGCCACCCCGAACGAACCCGGCCTGGCCGTAATGTCCGTGGAACCGCAGGCCGGCCCGGCCGGAGAATGGTCGGGGATAGCCCGTCAACTGGCTGGAAAGGAAGGGTTTTTCAGGGATTACGGCGACCATTCTTTTCTGTTCGTGCGGCGCGGCGACACGCTGGTGGTGACCTTCGACAACCTCGACATCGCCATGACCAAGCGCGACGACCGCCGCCCCTGGGGCTATTCCTTCATCGAAAATCAGGGCTGGTCCATGCTCGGGGTGATGGCGAACGGCTGGACATGGTTTCGCGACGCGGCCGTTGGCGCAGAGTTCGACCGCCTGCGTGACAGCGGGTTTTTCGATCAGTTTCAAAGGGTTGTATTTTACGGTGCATCCATGGGAGGCTATGGCGCCGCGGCCTATTGCGCGGCCGCGCCGGGGGCGACGGTGTTTGCCATCAGCGCGCAATCGACACTGGACCGGTCGCTGGTCCCCTGGGAAAAGCGCTACAGGAAGGCCTGGGCGCGCGATTTTTCCGGGGCCTACGGCGATGCCGCCATGGCAAGCCGCAGCGCCCGGAAGGTGCACCTGATGTATGACCCCTATGTGGAGCCGGACGCCGCCCATGCCGCGCGCTTCACCGGCGCAAACGTGGTGAAATGGCGCTGCCCGCTGCTGGGGCACCGGCTTGGGTCGTCCCTGCACCAGATGGGGATCTTGCAGGACATCGCGCGCGCCGCCATCGACGGCACGCTGGAGGCCGCGCAGTTCTACCGCCTGCTGCGCGCGCGGCGCGACTTCCCGCGCTACCAGAAGGAACTGGCCAATCTCGCGCTTGATCACGGGCACCCGGGCCTGGCGGAAATCCTGTGCGACCATGTGCTTGCGCGCCGCGACGACCGGTTCTTCCGGGCGATGAAGCGCAGGCTGTCCGGCGCGTAGCGGTCGCGTTCAGACGTTGATCAGGCTGACCCCGTCCATCCTGCCGATGTCGTAGACATCCGCCTCGTAGATGTCGGTCATGGTTTCGACCGTCTCGCTGGTCCAGCCCGGCAGGTCGATTTCCACCTCGTTGGCGGTTTCATCCACGAATTTTTCCAGGAAAACCGCCATCACCGCCTGCCGCTTGTCGCGGCTCAGCCCGGTCTTGTCGCGCAGGTAGCTGCGCAGCCTCGACACGCCTTCCCGGGTCAGCACGGCGTTGATGATGTCCAGTTCGCCCTTGAACGCACGGCCCAGATCGCGTGCGGCAACCTCGGCAAGGACCGTCGGCCAGATCACCGGCAGGTCCTCATGCGACCACACCGTCAGCCGCGAGGCGGGGTTGGCCTTGCGGATGCTCCGGATCACGTCGGACCAGCAGACCGACATCACGTCAACCTGATTGAAGAAGGCATCGAAGCTTTTTTCGATCTGCCCGGAGAAGGCTTCGGGCAGGAAGGTGGCCGGGTTTCGGATGGACAGGAAGAATTCGACTTCGGCATCGGGGAACAGGTTTCGGATGGCCGCCGTGTTGCGCCCGGCATTGCGATAGAATTCGCCGTTCAT
>JALSRF010000418.1 GCA_026984895.1 Paracoccaceae bacterium | reverse complement strand
CGCGCGCCTTCGGACGCCCCGTCACTCGAACGGGCGCGCGGCCGCTCCCCGGTTTCGTCACAGTCTGCGCCGGCGCAGCTTTCGTTGGCGCAGCCTTCGTCGCCATACCGGGATACGGCCCTTGCCGGGCAACCCGGGCGGCCGGATGGGGCGACGGCCGGTCAGGCGCTTGTGGCCGAGCGCGCCTCGGCGCGCGTTCCCGAAGCCCCTTCGTTCGGGGCCGCATCGCCCCTCGCCAGCGCCGGCGCGCGCGCCAGGCCCGCGGACGCTGCGGCAAGCCACGCCGGCACCGGGGCCGGCCCGATCGACGCCTCGAAAGGCGGGCCAACCGGCGAGGCGCGCACAGCCGCCACCGCTTCGGTGCCGATTCCCGCGCCGCGCATCAAGGACCCGAGCCTTGCCGGCCCGCCACCGGCCTTTCAGACCGCCCTGCTGGATCTGACCAACGACCTCGACACGCTGGTGCGCGACATGGATGCGGCCCGCGCCGCCGAGGCGCGCGCGCTCTACGGCGCGGCGCCCGCTGCGCGCCCGTTCGACGGGCCTGCCGCCTGAGGCCCCCTGTTCGCCCTATTCGGCGGCGCGCGCGGACGGGTTGTTGGGGTGCACCGTCCAGTCGGCGGGCTCTGCCGGCACTGTCTGGCCAGTGCGCGCGTCCAGAGCGCCCGGCGCCAGTTGCTCCATGGTGATGCAGCCTTCCACCGGGCAGACGTTGACGCACAGGTTGCAGGCCACGCATTCGTCGTCCCTGACCTCGAACACCCGTTCGTCGCTCATCGAAATCGCCTGGTGGCTGGTGTCTTCGCAGGCGGCAAAGCAGCGCCCGCACTTGATGCACATATCCTGGTCGATCCGCGCCTTGGTGACGTAATTCAGGTTGAGGTATTGCCAGTCGGTCACATTGGGCACCGCCCGGCCGATGAAATCCTCCAGGCGCGCATAGCCCTGCGCGTCCATCCACAGGCTCAGCCCGGCAATCATCTCCTGCACGATCCTGAAGCCATAGGTCATCGCCGCCGTGCACACCTGCGCGTTGCCGGCGCCCAGCGCCAGGAACTCGGCCGCGTCGCGCCAGGTGGTGATGCCGCCGATGGCCGAAATCGGCAGGCCGGCGCATTCGGGATCGCGGGCGATCTCGGCCACCATGTTCAGCGCGATCGGTTTCACCGCCGGGCCGCAGTAGCCGCCATGGGTGCCCTTGCCATCGATCGAGGGTTCGGGGCTCATGGTGTCGAGGTTGACCGAGGTGATCGAGTTGATGGTGTTGATCAGGCTGACCGCATCCGCGCCCCCCGCATGCGCCGCGCGCGCCGGGTAGCGAATATCGGTGATATTGGGGGTGAGCTTCACGATCACCGGCATGCGCGTGTTGGCCTTGCACCAGCGCGTCACCATCTCGATATATTCGGGCACCTGGCCCACGGCGCTGCCCATGCCGCGTTCGGCCATGCCGTGCGGGCAGCCGAAGTTCAGCTCCACCCCGTCGGCGCCGGTCTCTTCCACCAGCGGCAGGATGCGTTTCCAGGCCTCCTCTTCGCAGGGCACCATCAGGCTGACCACCAGCGCGCGGTCCGGCCAGTCGCGCTTCACCGCCTTGATCTCGCGCAGATTCACCTCCAGCGGGCGATCGGTGATCAGCTCGATGTTGTTGAGCCCCAGCAGGCGGCGGTCCGCCCCCCAGATCGCACCGTAGCGCGGGCCGTTGACGTTGACGATCGGCGGGCCGTCCTCGCCCAGCGTCTTCCAGACCACGCCGCCCCAGCCGGCCGCAAACGCGCGGCGCACGTTGTATTCCTTGTCGGTGGGCGGGGCGGATGCCAGCCAGAACGGGTTGGGGGACTTGATGCCCACGAAATCGGTTGAAAGGTCGGCCATGTCTCAGCCCTCCTTGAAAGATTCGATGAACACGATGTTGTCTTCGCTGTCGCGCAAGGTGGCCCAGCGCACCCCCGGTGCCCAGGGCGCGTCCTGCGGCGCGTTGGTCACCCTGACCCCGGCCGCATCAAGCCGGGCGCACAGGGCATCGACATCGTCGACCTCCAGGGCCAGCGCCGGCTTGTCGTGGATGTCCATGTCCTTGCGCTCGGCGAAATGCAGCCGCGTGCCCGCCCCGTCAAGCGCCAGGAAAATCCATCGCCAGTTTTCAGCGGAGGGCGCGTCGGTGTGAACCCGAAAGCCCAGGTGCCGGGTGTAGAAGTCAAGCGCGCGGTCCTGCTCGTCCACCGGGATCGATTGAAAACTGATGCGTTTCACCGCCATGTGGCTAGCCCTCCAGCGCCGCGTGAATGTCCTCGGCCGCGTCGCGCCCCTGGGCCACTGCCGTCACCGTCAGATCGTCGCCGCCGGACGCGCAGTCGCCCCCGGCCCAGACCCCTTCGAGCGAGGTGCGCCCGGCCCCCGAAACCGCGATCTTGCCGCCTTCGATCTTCAGCCCGTCGGGCGCGCCCTCCAGCCGCTGGCCGATGGCCTTGAACAGCTGGTCGGCGGGCAGGCGGAAGGTTTCGCCCGTGCCCTTCAGCTTGCCGCCGTCTTCAACGGTGTATTCGAACTCCACCTCGCGCACCGCACCGTTGCCATGCACCGCCACCGGTTGCGCGTTGGTGATGATGTGCACGCCCTTCGCGGCGGCCAGATCCTGTTCAAAGGCCGAGGCCGCCATCCGCGCGCGCCCGCGCCGGTAGACCAGGGTCACGTTCAGCGCCCCCAGCAGCCGGGCCTGCACCGCCGCGTCGATCGCCGTCATGCCGCCGCCGATCACCACCACGTCGCGCCCGATGGGCAGTTGCGAAAGGTCGGACGCCTGGCGAAGCTCGGCGATGAAATCGACCGCGTTCAGCACGTTGTCCAGGTCCTCGCCCGGCGCGCCCAGCGCGTTCACCCCGGCCAGACCGGGCGCCAGGAACACCGCGTCGAACTCTTCGCGCAGCGCCGCCAGCGACAGATCGCGCCCGAGCGCCTTGCCGCATTCCAGCGTGATGCCGCCGATCTTCAGCAGCCAGTCCACCTCGGCCGCGGCAAAGCCGCCGACCGTCTTGTAGGCGGCAATGCCGTATTCGTTCAGCCCGCCCGGCTTGGGACGCGCGTCGTAAACCGTCACCTCGTGCCCCTTCATCGCCAGCCGGTGCGCGCAGGCCAGCCCCGCCGGCCCGGCCCCCACCACGGCAATGCGCCTGCCGGTGGGGGCGGCGCGGCTGAACGGATGCACGCCTGCGGCCATCAGCGCATCGGTGGCGTAGCGTTGCAGGCGGCCGATCTCGACCGGCTTGCCCTCGGAAACCTCGCGCACGCAGACCTCTTCGCACAGCGTTTCGGTCGGGCAGACCCGGGCGCACATGCCGCCCAGGATGTTCTGCGAAAGGATGGTGCGCGCCGCCGCGTCCGGCCGGCCGGTCTGGATCTCGCGGATGAACAGCGGGATGTCGATCGCGGTCGGGCAGGCCGCCATGCAGGGCGCATCGAAGCAGAACAGGCAACGATCCGCCGCCACCGCCGCTTCATGCGCATCGAGCGGCGGGTGCAGATCGGAAAAGTTCGCCCCGATCCGGTCTGCGGGCAAGCGCCCCGCAACGACCCCGCGGCGCATCGGACTGTTGGACATGGGCCCCTCTCCTCTCAGCCAGTCTTCGGGGAGCAGATTGCCACATTCTGATATTTTATCAACTGGTAAAATTATTTTCCTCAGCCGACCGCCCCCGCACCGTGCCCGTTCCGTGCCTGCTCCGTGCCCGCTCCGTGCCCGCACCGTGCCCTCGCCCGGAACGGCAATGGGCGCTTTCCACCCCGAAATTCGTGGCGTATAAGCTTCGAAGGCTTTGAAACGGGTCCGTTCGACGGACCGGCGACGCGAGCGAGGACCGCATGGCAAGACAGAACAACAAGGCGGATGTCGATTTCATCAAGGCACTGGCCGAACTGCTGCACGAAAACAACCTGACCGAGCTTGAGGTCAAGCGCGAGTATGGCGAGGCCGACCGGCTGAACGTGCGCGTCAGCCGGGCCGCGATGGTTGCCCCGGCGATGCCTGTTGCCGCCGGTCCCGCGCCCGCACCGCAGGGTGCGCCATCCCCCGCGCCCGCGCCCGCCGACACCGGCGGAGCGGACGCCGCCCCCGACGACGCCGGCGATCCGGCCACCCACCCCGGCGCGGTCACCTCGCCGATGGTGGGCACGGTCTACCTGCAGGCCGAACCCGGCGCGCCGGCCTTTGTCAGCGTGGGCGACAGCGTGGCCGAGGGCGACACGCTTCTGATCGTCGAGGCGATGAAGACCATGAACCATATCCCCGCCCCGCGCGCGGGCACGGTCAGGCGTATCCTTGTGGCCGACGGCGACCCGGTCGAATTCGGCGCGCCGCTGATGATCATCGAATAGGGGCGTGACCGGATGCTGGACAAGATCCTGATCGCCAACCGGGGCGAGATCGCGTTGCGGGTGGTGCGCGCCTGCCGCGAAATGGGCATCCGCTCGGTGGCGGTGCATTCCACCGCAGATGCCGACGCCATGCATGTGCGCATGGCCGACGAGGCGATCTGCATCGGCCCGCCCCCCAGCGCCGAAAGCTATCTTTCCATCCCGGCCATCGTATCGGCCTGCGAAATCACCGGCGCCCAGGCGATCCATCCCGGCTACGGCTTCCTTTCGGAAAACGCCCGCTTCGTGCAGATCCTCGAAGATCACGACATCACCTTCATCGGCCCCAGCGCCGAACACATCCGCACGATGGGCGACAAGATCACCGCCATCGAGACGATGAAATCGCTGGGGGTGCCCTGCGTTCCCGGCTCGGACGGGCCGGTGCCCGATCCGGCCGCGGCCAGGCGCATTGCCGCCGATATCGGCTATCCGGTGATCGTCAAGGCCACCGCGGGGGGCGGCGGGCGCGGCATGAAGGTGGCGCGCGACGACTCGGAGATCGAAAGCGCCTTTCAGACCGCCCGAGCCGAGGCCAAGGCCGCCTTTGGCAACGACGAATGCTATATCGAGAAATACCTCCAGGCCCCCCGCCACATCGAGGTGCAGGTTTTCGGCGACGGCAAGGGCAACGCGGTGCATCTGGGCGAACGCGACTGCTCGTTGCAACGCCGCCATCAGAAACTGTTCGAAGAAGCGCCGGGCCCGCTGATCGATGCCGACACCCGCGCCAGGATCGGCCGGACCTGCGCCGAGGCGGTCGCGCGCATCAACTATGCCGGAGCCGGCACCATCGAATTCCTCTACGAGAACGGCGAATTCCATTTCATCGAGATGAACACCCGCCTGCAGGTGGAACACCCGGTGACCGAGGCGATCTTCGGCGTCGATCTGGTGCGCGAACAGATCCGCGTTGCCGAAGGCATGGGGCTGTCGTTCAGCCAGGACGAACTGGAGGTCAGCGGCCACGCCATCGAGGTGCGCATCAACGCCGAAAAGCTGCCCGACTTCACCCCCTGCCCCGGCAGGATCACCCAGTATCACGCGCCCGGCGGGCTGGGCGTGCGCATGGACAGCGCCATTTACGACGGCTATTCCATCCCGCCGTATTACGACAGCCTGATCGGCAAGCTGATCGTGCACGGGCGCGACCGGCCCGAGGCACTGGCCCGCCTTCACCGGGCGCTCAACGAACTGATCATGGACGGCGTGGACACCACCTTGCCGCTGTTTGGCGCGCTGTTGCAGGAGGCCGACATCCAGACCGGCAGCTACAACATCCACTGGCTGGAAGACTGGCTGCGAAAGACCCTGACCTGATCCGCCCCTGGCCACGGCCCCGAATTGACCCCGATGCGACCCTGAACCCGACCCTGACCTGACCCTGACCTGACCCTGAACCTGAACCGGCCGTGACCCGCCCATGATCGATCGTGAACTGACGCCCGCTCTGCTGCTGCAGGCCTATGCCGGCGGGATTTTCCCGATGGCCGAAAACCGGGACGATCCGGCCATTCACTGGGTCAATCCGCGGTTTCGGGGCATCCTGCCCCTGGACGGGTTTCACATTTCGCGTTCGCTGCGCAAGACCATCCTTCGCGGGCCGCTGACGGCCACGCTGAACCGCGATTTCGCCGCCGTGCTGAACAGATGCGCCGCGCGCGAAACCACCTGGATCAACGACCGGATCGCCGCCGCCTACAGCGCATTGCATGAAAAGCGCTTTGCCCATTCCCTGGAAATCTGGGAGGGCGACGAGCTGGCCGGCGGGGTCTACGGGGTCACGCTTGGCGGGGCGTTTTTCGGCGAAAGCATGTTTTCACGCCGTCGCGATGCCTCGAAGGTGGCGCTGGCCTATCTGGTCGCCCATCTGCGCGCCTGCGGGTTTACCCTGTTCGATACCCAGTTCCTGACCCCGCATCTGGCCAGCCTTGGCGGGGTCGAAATCACCCGGGCAGAGTATCAGGCGCGCCTGGTCGAGGCGATCGCGGTGGATGCGCTGATCACCTCTCAGCCGTTGCCCGCACCCGCATCGGTGATACAGTGCAACACCCAGACATCGTAGCGCGGATGATCCAGCGCGTTGAGCGCCGGACTGGAGGCCAGCATCCAGCCGCGAAACACCACGTCCCCGGCCGCGGCGTTGCGGATCACCAGATAGGCCGCCGCATCGCCCGCCGGGTTGCCCACCGGGTAGCGGCACTCGCCCAGGCTCACCTGGATATGGCCCAGCTGCTTGGTCTGCCGGGGCGCCAGATCGAAATCCACCAGTTCGCCGGAAATCTTGTCGAGGGCACGCAGCACCACCCCGTCGGGCGCCGTTTCGGCCGGCCGGATGGCCGGTTTCTCGTCGATCGGCCCCAGGTCGATCGTGGCGCCCGGCTCGTCGCCCAGGCCAAAGGGGCTTTCGATCACCGGCGACGGGTCGCCCAGGGGCTGCTCGGAAATGGTGCCGTCCGGGGTCAGCGGGTTTTCGATGATCACCCCCTGTGCCGGCGCCAGCACCGGCGCGAACAGCGCCGCCGTCGCCAGGATGGCGCAGATCCGCCGCATCGCCGTCATTCGCCCTTGTTGCCGCTGACGAATTTCAGCAGAAGGTCCACCAGCCCGACCGAGCTTTGCGTGTCGAGGATTTCCGAGCCCGGTTCGAGGTTGAACATGGAGCCGCCCGGCAGAAGCTCCATGAAGTTGCCCCCGAGGAGCCCCTCGGAGGAGACCACGATCGCGGTATCGTCAGGCAGCGCGATATCCCGGGAGACAGTGAAATGCGCCACCGCACGAAAGGTCTTGGGGTCCAGTTTCAACTCGGTCACGGAGCCCACCTTGACGCCCGCCATGCGCACATCCGTGCCCACGGAGACGCCCTGGACCGAGCGGAAAGAGGCGAAATAGTCGTTCGCCGCGCCGTGCCCGGCGGCATAATCCGTGATCTGGCCGACATAGACCAGGAAGCCGACCGCCGCCGCCAGGACCGCGCCGCCGACAATGACCTCTGCCGGGTTCTCCGAAATTTCCGACATGTCCCGCCCTACTCCGGTTGCCAGGCCTCGTAATCGCGCCGCTCGACGGGGCGCGGGCGCAGGATCGAGCCCTCGGGATAGTGGGCGCGCTCGGTGCCGGTGAGGTTCTCGAGATGCGGCTTTTCCCACGGCTTGTGCGCAAGCGGCCTGCTGGTGGGCGGGGTGTCATAGGTGTGGTGCAGCCAGCCGTGCCAGTCGGTGGGGACGCGGCTGGCCTCGGCCTCGCCGTTGTAGATCACCCAGCGCCGCCTTGCGTCGCGGGTCTGGTAATACCTGTTGCCCTGCGCGTCCTCGCCCACGAGCCGGCCCTTGCGCCAGGTGTAGATCTGGGTGTTGAGCGTCTGGCTGTCCCACCAGGCGACAGCGCGTTTGAGCGTGTTGAAAATGCCCATGAAGACCTCCGGCTTTGCTGCCCGTATCATATGGCGGATTGAACGCTGAAGGTCCAGTGCCAAGGCACCGGCGCGCGCCGTTTCGCGCCGCTGCGGCACTGGCGGCACCGGCGCACGGGCCCCGATCGGCGCGGCGCAACAGCGCGCCGGCCCGCGCAGCGGCCACTGACCCGGCGCGCCCCACCGCCCGGCACCCCCGGCCCGGCACCCGCCGATGCATCTGGCCGCGGCGCGCAGGCGCGCGTGGCGGGCGCGCCGTCAAGCGCCCTCGGGAAGGCGCGCGGTGGCCTCGATCTCGATCTTTATCGCCGGGTCGATCAGCCCGGCCTCGATCATCGTGGCCGCCGGC
>JALSRF010000417.1 GCA_026984895.1 Paracoccaceae bacterium | reverse complement strand
GCCGCCGGCGTGCGCGCCCGCTCGTTCTTGCCCGCTGCGTTCTTGCCCGCTGCGATGTCCCCTGCGATACCCGCTGCGATGTCCCTTGCGATTTTTCCCGGCGCCCGCATACTGACGCGCGCATCGCACCCCTTTGGCCAACGACAATCCCGGGACCACCTCGTTGCAGCACGACAGACCCATGCTTGTTGCGCACAGGCATCCGGCCGGCGCCCACGCACCGGCGGATGCGCGGGCGCCGCGCGGGCGGTATCGCGGGCGTTTTGCGCAGGGCGCGGCCGACATGCGCGCGGTCTGGGCGCTGCGTGCGGTCGCCTTTCGCGGCGCCGCCCTTGCGCAGGAGGCCCAGGGTGAGGCGGTCGAGCGCGACCGCTTCGATGCGCGGTTCCGTCACGCCATGGTCGAAGAAGTCGCAACCGGCGCGCTGGCGGCGTGTTTTCGCATGGCCAGCTTTGCCGACGGGCGCGGCATCGCCGCGGGGTATGCCGCCTGCCACCACGACCTGTCGCGCCTGTCCGGCTACCCGGCGCCGCTGGCCGAAATCGGCCGGTTCTGCGTGCGCCCCGGGCTGTGCGATCCCGATGTCGTGCGCGTCGCCTGGGGGATGATCGCCAGGATCGTGGATGACGAGGGCATCGGGCTGGTGTTCGGCTGCACCTCGTTTTCGGGCACCGATCCGGCCCCCTATGCCCGGGCGCTGAGCGCGGCCTGCCGCCGGAACCGGGCGCCGGCGCGCTGGCGTCCGGGGGCGCGGGCGCCGGCGGCGAACCGGGGGGCGCGCGTTCTGCCCCTGGCCCGCCTGGCCGCGCCGGAGCCGGAGCCGGAGCCGCCGGCCGGCCGCCCCCGGGCCCTGCCGGGGCTGCTGCGCGTCTACCTGCGCCTTGGCGGCTGGATCGGCGATCATGCGGTCATCGATCCCGATCTGAACAGTTTCCACGTTCTGACCGGCCTGGAGATTGCCCGGATCCCCCCGGCGCGCGCCGCCTTCTTGCGCAAGGCGGCGCAGTTCGCGCAGACCGGAGCAACGGGGGCGATTGACCATTGCGCGGCCGCGCGATAGCGCTCGGACATGGCGCGTGTTCCTGTGTTGCAGCTTTGCGATGTGTCGCTGGGTTTCGGCGGCGAGCCCCTGTTTCAGGGGCTGGATCTGGTGGTGCAGCCGGGCGACCGGCTGGCGCTGGTCGGGCGCAACGGTTCGGGCAAGTCCACGCTGATGAAGGTGATGGCCGGGCTGATCGAGCCGGATCGTGGCCAGCGTGTCGTTCCGGCCGGCACGCGCGTTAGCTACATGGAGCAGGCCCCTGATCTGTCAGGGTTTTCCACGCTGGGGGATTTTGCCGCGCGGGCGCTGCCCGAGGGCGAGAGTTACCGCATCGAACGCGCCGCGCAGGGGCTGAAATTCGACCCTGCGACCGATGTCGCCACCGCCTCGGGGGGGGAACGGCGCCGCGCCGCGCTGGCGGGGCTTGTGGCGTCTTCGGGCGATCTGCTGCTGCTGGACGAGCCGACCAACCACCTGGATATCGAAGCCATCGCCTGGCTGGAATCCTGGCTGGCGGCGTCGCGGTCGGCCTTTCTGGTGATCTCGCATGATCGCGCCTTCCTGCGCCGCCTTGCGCGCGCGACCCTGTGGGTGGACCGGGGCCGGGTGCTGCGCCAGAACAAGGGGCTGGACGCCTTCGAAGCCTGGCGCGACAAGACCTGGGAAGAAGAGGACATCGCCCGTCACAAGCTGGAGCGCCGGA
>JALSRF010000416.1 GCA_026984895.1 Paracoccaceae bacterium | reverse complement strand
GATCGACACATCCTTTCCCGCGTTCGAGGCCCTGATGACCGGGCTCGGGGGGCAGATCGTGCGGGGCAACCGATGAACCCGCCTGCCAGGGGCACCGCCATGGGCCTGCCGAAAAGCCGCGCGTTGCGCCTCTACCTGCTGCTGGTTCTGGCGCTGGTGGCAAACTACCTTGCGATCGCGCTGTGGAGCGGACCCAGGCTGTCGGCGGCGGCCGGGGGCATGATGCCGTTCGATACCCGTATTGCCGGCTATTCCGAAGGCCAGGCGCGCCGTTACCTGGCGGCGCTCGGCAACGAGGGGCGGGACTTCTACCTGCATGTCGGGCGCTGGCTGGACACCAGCTTTCCGGTGCTGCTGGCGCTGGTCCTTGGTGGGGCGTTGTGGTGGCTTTATGCGGAAAAGAGCCGGGCCATGCGCATTGCCCTTCTGGGCATTCCGCTGGTTGCGGCGGCGGCCGACCTTGCGGAGAACGCGCGCATCGCGGCGATGATGCGCCTGGACGTGCCTTCGGCCGGGCTGATCGCCTCGGCCAGCCAGGCCACGGTGCTGAAGTTCATTCTCGACGGGGCTGGCGTTGCGCTGGTCGTCGTGGGGATTGCGGGGCACTGGAGGGCGCGATGAAGTTTACCGTTGCAATCGACGGGCCGGCGGCCGCCGGAAAAGGCACGATTGCGCGCGCTCTGGCGGCGCAGTTCGGCTTTGGCTACCTCGATACCGGGCTGCTGTATCGCGCCGTCGCCAGAAAGGTGCTGGACGGTGCCGATGCGGTGCAGGCGGCGCAGCGGCTGCGCGCCGAGGACATTGACGAGAAAGTGTTGCGCACCCCCGAAGTGGCCCAGGCGGCAAGCCGGGTTGCCGCCGACCCGGACGTGCGTTCGGCGCTGGTGGCCTTCCAGCGCGCCTTTGCCCGGCGCGAGGGCGGCGCGGTCCTGGACGGGCGCGACATCGGCACGGTGATCTGCCCCGATGCGGAGGTGAAGCTTTTCGTCACCGCCTCGGATGACGTGCGTATCGACAGACGGTTTGCGGAGCTGCAGGCAAAAGGCATCCGGATCACCCGTGCGCAGGTCGCCCGGGACCTGTGCGCGCGCGACCGGCGCGATGCCGAACGCGCCAGCGCGCCGATGAAGCGCGCCGCCGATGCCCGGGTTCTTGACACGACCGACCTGACCGCCGACGAAGCGCTGGCGCGCGCGCGCGCGATCGTTGCCACGGCGCTTGCGCAGGGCTGAGGTCGGTGGCGGCGCGCATCCGCCATTGCATGGGGGCGGCCATTGCATATATCGGGGCGGGAAGACGCGCGCAGAATCGAGAAAGGACATCGCATGTCTGTGGTCCGGATTTCCTATTACTCCGACATCTTGTGCGTTTGGGCCTATATCGGCCAGCGCCGCCTTGAACAGCTGGTTGCCGATTTCGGCGAGGCCATCAGCATCGAAACCCGTTTCTGTTCGGTGTTCCCGGACGCGCGCGCAAAGATCGCGGCCGCCTGGAAGGATCGTGGCGGCGACAGGGGCTTCAACGAAAACATGCACAAGCTTGCCAGGCGGTTTCCCCACATCGAGATGCACCCGGACATCTGGCTGGAGGTGAAGCCGCGCAGTTCCGCCAGCCCGCATCTTTTTGTCAAGGCGGTCGAACTGGTCGAACGCGACGAGCTTGGCGACGAGCGCATGCGCCTGCCCTACCTCGAACGCCGGGGAACCCGCGCTGCCTGGGCCCTGCGCAGGGGCTTTTTCGCGGAAA
>JALSRF010000415.1 GCA_026984895.1 Paracoccaceae bacterium | reverse complement strand
TGACCGGTGCCGATCCGGCCGGTTTTGCCGAAAGCAACCTGTGGTTGTTCGCGCTCCTGTTCGGGTTTTTCGTGCTGCTCAGGCCGGCGCTGATCGGGCTGAACGCCTATTTCACCCAGTTCATCCTTGGCCCCAACGTGTCGGCAACGGTGTTGTCGCGCATCAGCCGCTGGACGCTGGGCCATTCGGTCGAGTTTTTCGACAACGATTTCGCCGGGCGGATCGCGCAAAAACAGTTGCAGGTGGCCAATTCGCTGGCCGAGGTCACGGTGGAAACCGTCAACACGCTGGCGTTCGCGCTGATCTCGGTGGTGGCGTCGCTGGCGCTGGTGGGCACGATCCATCCCTATGTCATGGCGGCGATGGGGGTGTGGCTCGTGGCCTATTATGCGCTGGTGCGCTGGTTCTTGCCGCGCGCGCGCATCCGGGCCGGGCAGCGGGCGAATGCGCGCACCAACGTGACCGGCCAGCTTGTGGATACGGTCACCAACATCAAGACGGTAAAGCTGTTTGCCCATGACGCCCACGAAGATGCGGCGGCGCATGCGGCGATCGAGGATTACCGGCAAAAGGCGCTGGGCTGGGGGGCGCTGGCGGCGGGGTTCCGGTTCGTGCTGATGGCGCTGGCCGGCACGCTGCCGACCATGCTGATCGGCGGCACGGCGCTGCTCTGGGCGCACGGGCAGGCCAGCACCGGCGATATCGTGGCTGCCGGCGCCATCTCGATCCGGCTGGCGCAGATGACCGGCTGGGTCAGTTTCACGCTGATGCAGATCTATTCGCATGTGGGCGAGGTCGAGGACGGGATCAACACGCTCACCCCGCCGCACGGGCTGGTGGATGCGCCGGATGCGGTGCCGCTGGCGGTGCGCGATGCGCGCATCGATTTCGAGCAGGTCACGTTTTCCTATGGCCGCGACATCGGCGGGATCAGCGATCTGACCCTCACCGTTCACCCCGGCGAAAAGCTGGGGATCGTCGGCGCCTCGGGGGCCGGAAAATCGACGCTCGTTTCGTTGTTGTTGCGGATGTATGACGCCGAAGCCGGCCGCATCCTGATCGACGGGCAGGACATTTCGAAGGTCACGCAGAAATCGCTGCGCCGGGCCATCGGGATGGTCACGCAGGAAACCGCGATGTTCAACCGCTCCGCCATGGATAACATCCGCTACGGCAACCCGGAAGCGAGCGAGGCACAGGCGATGGACGCCGCGCGCCGGGCCGAAGCGCACGAGTTCATTCTTGAGCTGGAAGATCACAAGGGGCGCAAGGGGTATCAGGCGTTTCTTGGCGAGCGTGGCGTGAAGCTTTCGGGCGGGCAACGCCAGCGCATCGCTCTGGCGCGCGCCATCCTGAAGGACGCGCCGATCCTGGTGCTCGATGAGGCGACAAGTGCGCTGGACAGCGAAGTGGAAGCCTCGATCCAGAAAGCGCTGACCAAGGTGATGCAAGGAAAGACCGTGCTGGCGATTGCGCACCGGCTTTCGACCATCGTCAGCATGGACCGGATCATCGTGCTGGATCAGGGCCGCATTGTCGAGGAAGGCACGCATGAGGAACTGCTGGCGCGCGACGGCGTTTACGCGCGGTTCTGGAACCGGCAGTCGGGGGGCTTCCTCGGGGTGGCGGAGGCCGCCGAATGAAGGGCATGGATTTCGAGACGGTGCCGGCGGATGAGTTCGGGCGCGCCCTGACCGGGCTTGGCGTGAACCTGCTGAGCCCCGACGTGCGCGCACTGGCCGGGTT
>JALSRF010000414.1 GCA_026984895.1 Paracoccaceae bacterium | reverse complement strand
CGGGAGGTGGTTGATCGAACAGGTGCCCGATGCCCGCATCAAGGTGTTTGTGGACACGGCCCCGGTCATGGAAAAGCCGCTGGCCGCTGCCGCCGGCCTCGGCTGGCAGGGCAAGCATACCAACCTGGTCAGCCGTGGTCTGGGCAACTGGTTTTTCCTGGGTGCGATTTTTACCACGCTCGATTTGCCCGCCGACAGGCCCGCCCGGGACAATTGCGGGTCGTGCCGCGCCTGCCTGGACGCCTGCCCGACCCGGGCGTTCGTGGCGCCCTATCGGCTGGATGCCCGGCGGTGCGTGTCGTATCTGACGATCGAACACAAGGGGCCGGTGGACAAGGATCTGCGCCCGATGCTGGGAAACCGCATTTATGGCTGCGACGACTGTCTTGCGGTCTGCCCGTGGAACAAATTCGCCGCCGCGGCGCGCGAGACGCGATACGCCGCGCGCGCGGATCTTCTGGCCCCGCGACTTGGCGACCTGGCGGGGCTGGACGACGCGGGGTTTCGTGCGCGGTTTTCCGGCAGCCCGATCAAGCGGATCGGGCGCAATCGCCTTGTTCGCAACGTGGCATACGCAATCGGGAATTCCGGCGAAAAGGGCCTTTTGCCTTCTGCCCGGAAGCTGATGCACGATGCTGACGAGGCCGTGGCCGATGCGGCCCGCTGGGCGGTTGAGCGGCTGCGCAGATGCGCGCGATAAGAACAGCCCGCCGGCAGGTCGAGGACACAAAGCGCCACAGGAAGGTCACCTCATCACCGTGCCGATCGCGCGTGCGGCCCCGAAATGCGGCCCCCTGATCGCGGCCCCGGGCACGGTCCGGGCACGGGCCGGGCATCGCGCAGACGGTTCTTGCCACGCGGCCCCGGCAGGAACAGGTGCGCTGCGCTGCGCAACCGAAGCGTGTCGTCGGCATCCCGGTTTGCGCGAAATGCGGGCTCTGAAAGGGACGTGGCCTGTCGAACCCGCCCGGGGCGCAACGGTGCAAAACGGGTAGTTGCGGCCCCGTTTCGCGCTGTTTGTCTGCGTGCTGGCCAGGCCCGGCCAGGGTCCGTCAGGGTCGGGCCGTGGCGCGAGGCCGGCGCGGCCCCGTGTCCGCACGCGGCACGAGGCCCGGCCTTCCTGCCCGGCGCCGGCGCCGCGCCAACCGCGTGCCGGGGCGCGAAGGGCCGCCACTCGGGGTCTGCGCGCCGGGCGTTGCCATGCTGCGGCTGCCTCTCCGGTGCCGACAACCCTGTTGCAGGGGCTCCGGTGCCGGGGCTCTGTCAGGTGGCGTGCCGCGTGTGGCGGCAATGGCGCGCCGCTCCGCCCGGCCAGGCCCGGGCCACGGGCAAGGGGTCATCCGGGCGATGCAGCGCCTGGCATGCGCAATGCCCTGACCTGATCTGCCGGCACGATGGCCCCGCTGTCCAGAACGATTTCGGAACCCTCTGTTCCTGCGCGCACTTCCCGAACGGTTGCGTAGGTTTCGGCCGGGCTGGTCGTGCTTACCGACCCGTTTTTCCGGCTTTCGACAAGGAACTGATAGATGCCGTCCGCAAAGGGCTGCCCGTTGCTGTCGACCCCGGCCCAGTCCACCGGCCCGCCTGCGGGGTCTATCGGCTGGCGCGAGACTTCTGTGCCGCTGGCATCCTTGACCACAAGCACGGCGCTGTCCGCGCCCTTTTCAACGGTCGGGTAGACGGTCAACGGGCTGCCGTGAAATGCTGCCGGCGCCGCAACCCGGGCCTCCATCCCGATCCAGCCGGAAAGCCGGCCCAGGCCGGTCGATCCCATCTGATCGGCAAGCTTGCCCAGAAGCTGGTTGGTTTTCACCTGCTGTTCCACCGATGAAAAGGTTGCCAGTTGAACCGCGTAGTCGGTCGAATCGATCGGATTCAGCGGGTCCTGGTTCTGAAGCTGCGCCGTAAGCATGGTCAGAAAGGTTTCGAAATCCGAATTGAGCGCCGGTCGCTTTTCGGGCGCAACGCCTTTGTCCGTGCCGGGCTGCTGACCGGCGGCCGAGGGTGTGATTTCCATATCCGTCTCCTAAAGTCTCAGGTCGATGCCCGCATCCGGGTCTATCCAAAGGACCTTCGATCGATTCTGACCGGGCGCAACCGGGGCGTGGTCGTGTTCGAAAGACCCTGCGCCCGAAACGCCGGCGTCGTTGTCGTTGCGGGCCATTTGCTGCGGGCTCTGAGGGTGCCGCTGTTCGAAGGAGAATGACACATCTCGAAAACCGGCGTCTCTGAGTTCGGTAGCCAGCTGTTCGATGTTGCGACGCAGCAGATCGCCGGTTTCGGCCCGGTCGGCGGCGACCAGAACTGCCATCGTGCCGTCGTCGCGCGCGTGCAATGACAGGCGCACACGACCCAGAGACTCGGGCTTCAGCATGATTTCGACCGGGCCGTTCTGAAGCGCCATGGCCGCGTCGGCAATCTGGCTTGCCACCCGGGGAAAATTCGCCAGGATATGGCGGCCGTTGGTTTGCGACAGGGACGCCGGCGCATGTCCCTGCGTTGCGCCGGTATGGGCCGGCACCGGTGCGTCGGCGATGATGTCATCACCCGTTTCGCCATTTCGGGGATCGTCGGACAGGGGGGCCGGGCGTTCGGCAACTGTCGACATGCGCGCGGTGTTCGAGGCGGCGCCACCGCGACCGGACGCAGCCCCAGGAGGCGCGGTGGCGACGGCGTTCGTCTGGGCCGGCTCGGGCGCCGGCACGGCCGCACTGCCCGTTGCGCCCGCGATCAGGCCTGGCTTCGGGCTGCCGGCAACGCCTGCGCTTTTGCCGATCGGGCCGGGCGGCACAAGCGTTGTGCGCGCGGTTTCGGCCTTGTGCAGTGCCGCCGCCGGCCGGGCGGGCAGTGGACCGGCGGCTGGCGATGGCGCCGGGGCGTTTCCGCGCTGATCGGGCCGCAGGCCGCCGTCGGCCTGGCGCTGGCGTTCGCTCTGCAGCTTGTCCGGCCGGCCCGCCGGGTCCGGCGCTGTTCGTTCCGGGCGGCCCCCTTCGGCGAAAGCCGGCCCGCGTGACGCTGCCCCATCCCCGGCCGGGCTGTGCGCCGAATTCTTCGTTGCAGGGCGTATCGCGCGCAGGTGCGGTTCCCGGGCGAGGCCGGCATGGCGTTCTGCCCGGTCGCCCGATGCCGGGCCGCGTTGCGCGGACCGGACGTCGCCCCCGGATGCGGGCAGGGCGTTTGGCGGCGCTTCGGGCGAGCTGCCGAGCGGTGACCTGTTTGCGCCTTCCCGGGTTGCGAGGCCGGCATGCCACTTCGGCTGAACGCCGCGCATTGGCGCGGAACCGGCCATCGGCCTGGCGGGATCGGCCCTGAGCGCGCCGGCATGCACCTGCGGCACCGTCGCGCCGCCGTCGGCTGCTGGCCCGCCTTGCCGGGGCGCGGCAGGAGATGCCTGCCCGTTTGCCAGGTCTGCCGTTTTCCCGTGCCCGGCAAGTCTGCCGGCCAACGCGCCGGCGCGGCGCAAGTTCCGATGCAGGTTTTCCATCCCCCCGCCAGGGAGGCTTTCGACGGCGGGACGCTGTTCCGGCCCGCTGTCCGTCCGGGGCCGAGCGGCAACCATCGGCACCAACATTGCAACGGGGTCTTGCGAGGTTTCGCGCGGCCTTTCCGCTTCCGGTGCCATTGCGGCGCGCATTTTCGGCAGTGAACCGCCAGGAGCCGATTCGCCATCCGTCCCTGCGGCGGCCTCCCCTGCAGCCGCCTCGGCAAAGGCCGGCTTGTCGGTCGGAGCCCCTGGCCCGGCCACGGGCCCCGGGTTTCGGGACCCGGCAGAAACGGCAACACGGGCAACGTCGGCCGGCGCCCTTCCATTGGCGGCAGAGGTCGCGGCGCGCGGCGCGGACCGCACCGAAACGGGTGCCGGAAGGAACGCCAGCGGTTGCGCGCTGCCCGGTTCGGCGGACCCGTCCGGTGGTGTTTGCGGGCCGATTTCGCCTGCCGGGGACGGGCCGGGCGCCGGGCCGGAACGCCCGGCCTCAGGCGGGTCCTGCTGCTGTTTTCCTGTGGCCGCGTTGTCGCCCGGAACGGTGTCGCCCAGAACATCGGCGAAACCGGGGATGCCCGAGTGTCCCGGCCCGTCGGACGCAGCGGTTTTCGGGGCGGCACCGGGCCGGGCGATCTGGTTTTCCAGTTTCATGGCACCTCTGCGAGTTCTTCGCGACAGGTGGCAGACTGGCGGAATTTGGTTACCGGTCCTTTACCGTTGTCGTGCAATATCCGAAAAAGACGAATGAAAAAGGCCCGTATGACATGATTTCCCCTCTGCCGTCCGGCACCCTTCCCCCGCAGTCCCGGGCCTCCGGGCAGGACAAGGCGCTGTGGAAGGCAGCGCAGGCGCTTGAGGCCAGTTTTCTGTCCGAAATGCTGAAGGCCGCGGGCCTTGGCAAGGTTCAATCCGCTTTTGGCGGCGGCGCCGGTGAAGAACAGTTCAGTTCGTTTCTGGTCAACGCGCAGGCCGAACAGATGGCGCGTGCCGGTGGCATCGGCCTGGCGCATTCGCTGTTCGAGGCGATGAAGAAAGGCAATGGAACCGATGTTTGAACGGCGCGACACCCGAGACCAGCTGGTAGACCTGCTGGAGCGCGAGAGAAAAGCGATCACCACCGGCAATTTCGAGATGCTCGGCCGGCTGGCCCCGGAAAAGGACCGGCTCCTGAGGGCCGTTGGCGCGGCGGGCAATACCGGCGACCTGGTGCATCTCAGGGAACGTGCCGACAGGAACCAGGAACTGTTGCAGGCCGCCGCGCGCGGTCTTCTTTCGGTCAGGGAACGGTTGAAACAGCTTCGCACGATACGCCAGGACGTGAAGACCTATGACAGTACAGGTCGCCGGGGCGCCGCCCTCGCCGTGAAATCCAGTTTCACCCGGCACGTCTGAAAGCCCGGATTGGTAAAATGTGCGGCAAAATCCGCTGCGCCATTAGGTGAACCTTAGCAATTGGCGGACATCGTTTCCCCGCACCTGACACGGTGGCGCGGCCTGCCCTTATCCGGTTCCGCAAAGTCAGAACGACATCTCAGTCGCCAGGATTGGCGTTCACTCAATCTGGTGCAAAGCACCACTCGATCAAGGAAAAAGACATGTCCAGCATTCTGACGAACACAAGCGCGATGGTTGCCCTGCAAACGCTTCGCGGCACGAACTCGAAACTGTCCATGGCCCAAAGCGAGATCTCTACCGGTCTGCGGGTTGCCTCGGCCAAGGACAACGCTTCGGTCTGGGCCATCTCCAAGGTCATGGATTCGGATGTGAAGGGCTTCAAGGGAATCTCCGACAGCCTTGCCCTGGGGGAATCGACCATCACCGTCGCCCGCCAGGCCAGCGAAACGATCACGAACCTGTTGACCGACATCAAGGGCAAGATCGTTGCCGCGCAGGAAGAAAACGTCGACCGCAACAAGATTCAGACCGACATCAACGCGCTGCGCGACCAGATCAACTCGGTCGTGAATGCGGCCCAGTTCAACGGTCTGAACCTGCTCAAGGGCACGCAGGACGTGAACATCCTTTCGTCGCTCGACCGTGCGTCGGATGGCAGCGTGACCGCGAACAACATTACCATCTCGCGCGTTGACATGAGCACGGCAGCCGGCGTTCTGGGAACCGGCACCGACCTTTCGCCGAACGCAACGCTCAGTGCGACCAGTGCCACGAATACCGGCAACAGCGAGACGGTCACCTTCGCCGCCGATGCCGACATGAGCAACAACGTCGTGTCGCTGACCATCGGCGGTGCCACGCTGAACTATTCGGCTGGCCAGCTCTCCGGCGACCAGGACGCCGCAGCGTCACAGATCACCGGCGATATCAACGCGCTGGGCCTTGTCGGCATCACGGCTTCGGTTTCGGCCAATGTCATCACGCTGACCTCTACGCGGGCATTCCAGGACACCACCCTGGCAGCATCGGGTGCAACGGCGTCAGCGTCGTCCATTGCACAGCGCTCTGAAAGCCTGACGTTCTCGGCCTCGGCCGCAGTCAAGCAGGGTGACGGCTACCAGGTGACCGTGGGCTCCACCGCTTTCACATATGTTGCCGGCAAGGGAGAGACCTTCGAGGATGTCGCAAGGGGGCTGAAGACGGCGATCGATGGCGGCAGTCTCGATGGGATCACGACCAAGGTGGTGAAGAACTCGTCGAACCAGTGGGAACTGCGCATCGACAACAACAATGCCACGTCGGTCACGCTGGCGCGCGCCGGGGCCGAAGGCGGCACGGCGTCGGGCGGGCTGTTCGGTCTCGACGCCATCGACGTCACCACGAACGCGGGGGCGGATGCGGCGCTTTCCAATATCGAAACGCTGGTCAGCAACTCGATCGACGGCGCTGCACAGTTCGGTTCCGCACAGGGCCGTATCCAGATCCAGCGCGATTTCGTGAGCAAGCTGACGGATTCGCTGAAAACCGGCATCGGCACCCTGATTGACGCCGACATGGAAGAGGCGTCGGCGAGGTTGCAGGCCCTTCAGGTTCAGCAGCAGCTCGGTATCCAGTCCCTGTCGATCGCCAACAAGGCGCCGCAGGCGATCCTGGCGCTCTTCCGATAACCGAATCGGGGCGCTCGATGAGCGCCCCTTTTCACCCGGCTAACCCCAACAAGACAGGCCAACGGAAGGATACCCGATGAGTGCAGCCCAGATGGCCAGCGCCGCATACAAGACCAACATGGCCCCGATCCGGACCGACCGAAGCATCGAACTGGATGCCTTTTCAAACGTGACCCACCGCCTTTCCAAATTCGCCGACCGACGCAACTTTGTCGCATTCGTCAATGCACTGCATGACAATCGCAGGCTCTGGACGCTGATTGCCGCGGATGTCGCCGACAGCAGCAATGGCCTGCCCGGCGAACTGCGCGCGCGCATTTTCTATCTGGCAGAGTTCACGGATCGTCATACATCCCGAATTCTGGCCGGCGATGGCGATGTCGCGGTTCTCATCGACATCAACACGGCGATCATGCGCGGGCTCAGACAGTCGGGTGGAGTCAAATGAGTGGACTGGTTCTCAAGCTCGGACCTCATGAGAGAGTCCTCGTGAACGGCGCGGTCATCGAAAACGGGGCCCGGCGCAGCAGGTTTTCGATTCTCACGCCGAATGCCAATATCCTGCGGCTGCGTGACGCCATACACCCGGACGAGGCGAACACGCCGGTGCGTCGGGTCTGCTATGTGGCGCAACTGGTGTTGTCCGGCGATGCCGATGTGACCGAGGGCAAACGCCAGCTCTTGCGCGGGATCGAACAATTGAGCCAGGTTTTCGACGATGGCGACAGTCGCAGATTGCTTGCCGCCGCGACCGATGCCGTTCTGGAAAAACAGTTCTATCAGGTGCTCAAGGCCCTGCGCGCGCTGCTTCCGCGCGAAGAACGCCTGATGGCCGCGGCCGCATCATGAGCTTTCTGCCGATCGTTCCTGCAGGCGGCATCGCCGGCTGGGCCATGCTGGGCCGCGTCCGACCGCGGTTGCAGGCTGCGTCCGACAGGTCGCCGGCCATTCAACGCGATACCGAGTATTTCTCAGCAAAAATTGGCAGCGTAACCTCTGCCAGGGAACTGGTGTCGGATCGAAGGCTTCTATCCGTCGCTCTTGGCGCATTCGGGCTGGAAGGAGACATTTCGAACAAGGCCTTCATCGAGAAGGTTCTCAGCGATGGAACCATGTCAAACAAGGCGCTGGCCAACCGGCTTTCGGATTCGCGTTATTTCGATCTGTCCAAGGCTTTCGGTTTTGGCGATTTTTCGACACCAAACACGGTGAAATCGGACTTTGCCGACAAGATCGTTTCTGCATATCGGGAACGCAGGTTCGAAGCAGCGCTTGGTCGTCAGACACCGAACCTGCGGATTGCTTCTTCCTTCGAACGGGAATTGACCTCGGTTCTCAGCCGCCAGAACACGGCGGACGGTTCCTGGTTTTCGGTCATGGGCACACCGCCGGTCAGGCGGGTGTTCGAGCAGGCTCTCGGGCTGCCGCAATCGCTGGGACGTCTGGATCTGGATACACAACTGCGGACCTTCCGGGCAAAGACCGAACGGGTGTTCGGAAATGGCGAGGTTGCCCAGTTCTCTGATCCCGACAAACGCGAACGCCTGATCCGTCTGTTTCTTGCGCGCTCTGGCACTGCCCCGGTCGCGGGTGGGCAGTCGTCCGCTCCCCGCTCGGCAGCTGTTGCGCTTCTTGCAGCGGGCGGTGCGCCGACCGGCCTGCTGGGAACGCTGCAGTAGCTTTCCCGGGGCATG
>JALSRF010000413.1 GCA_026984895.1 Paracoccaceae bacterium | reverse complement strand
GAGCCGGGTTTCCTGATCGACGCTGCCGCCGTCTTCGAGAAGGGCGATCTGGCGGCGCGCTTCAAAGTCGATGGCCTGCTGGATGAAGCGGATCGAGTTCATGTTCTTGATCTCGCAGCGCGTGCCTAGGTGGGTGAAATCGCCGCTCTCGCGGTAGCGCTCGTAATCGCCCGGGCGGCAGACGGACACGTTCACATCGGCGCGCAGATTGCCGTTTTGCATGTTGCCGTCGCAGGTGCCGAGATAGCGCAGGATCTGGCGCAGCTTGGTGACATAGGCGGCGGCTTCCTCGGGGCCGCGGATATCGGGGCGGCTGACGATCTCCATCAGCGCCACGCCGGTGCGGTTGAGGTCAACGAAGCTCATGTTCGGGTCCATGTCGTGGATCGACTTGCCGGCGTCCTGCTCGATGTGGATGCGCTCGATGCGCACCAGGCGAGCCGTGCCCTCGCCCATCTCCACCAGCACTTCGCCCTCGCCCACGATCGGCTCGTAAAGCTGGCTGATCTGATAGCCCTGCGGCAGGTCGGGGTAGAAGTAGTTCTTGCGGTCGAAGGCGCTTTTCAGGTTGATCTGCGCCTTCAGCCCCAGCCCGGTACGCACCGCCTGTTCAACGCAGAATTCGTTGATCACCGGCAACATGCCGGGCATTGCCGCATCGACGAAGGAGACGTTCGAATTGGGCTCGGCGCCAAACTCGGTCGAGGCGCCGGAAAACAGCTTGGCCTTGCTGGAAACCTGGGCGTGCACCTCCATGCCGATCACCAGTTCCCAGTCGCCGGTGGCGCCGGAAATCCGTTTCGGTTGCGGGGCTTCGTAGCTGAGATCAAGCATCGGTCTGCGCTCCTGCGGTCGCGGTTTCACTGCGTTCTAGGGCAGGGCGCGATGCGGGGCAAGGGGGACGGGCTGGGCAGAAACCCGCCGGGTGCCGAGGCCCGGGCTGGACAGCGGCGCGGGCGCGGTTCAGGCTTCGCACGGGGGTGGCAGCGGAGACGAAAATGCGGTCATGTCGATGGGTCCGTTCCGGGCTCGCAACGGCGGCGATCCTGGTGCTGTCCGGTTGCGCCACGTCCCGACGCGCTGCCGAGGTCTCCAGGGCCGCGACCGCGCTGCCGGCGATGGCATGGGATCACCGGCCCGAGGCGGCGCAGTGGACGCGGGCAACGCTTGCGGCGATCAGGTCAGACGGTGCTGTTCTGCTCGATATCGTGCCCGGCGATATTGCCCGCTGGTGCCCGGCCTATCCCCGGGCCGGGTCCCGGCAGCGGGCGGCCTTCTGGGCCGGTCTTCTGTCGGTGCTGGCCGGCCACGAAAGCACCTGGCGCCCGGAGGCAGAGGGCGGCGGCGGACGCTGGATCGGGCTGACCCAGATCGATCCGCGCACCGCGCGCGCCTTTGGCTGCCGGGCCACCACGAAGGCCGAGCTGAAGGACGGGGCGGCGAACCTGGCCTGCGCGGTGAGGATCGCGAGCGCCCAGGTGGAGCGCGATGCCCAGGTGGCCGGCGGACCGGGGGCCTGGCGCGGGCTGGCGCGCGACTGGGCGCCGTTCCGCAGCCTGACGAAGCGCGCCGAAATGACCGCCTGGACCAGTGCACAGGACTACTGCCGGAAATGATTCTTGTGCCGGAAATGATTCTTGCCTCCGGCGGGGATATTTTCGGGACAGAAGAACAGGGCAGGCCTGCGCCGTGGCGCCGCCGTGCGAGCGACCTTCGCCTGTGTCGCGCATCGGCCTGCCCGCCTGTTCCGCCTGGCCATTGGGGCGCCTTCCGTGGATACTGGATATTGCCTTCTTTCTTCTGTCGGTAAATATCCCCGCCGGAGGCGTCTCGTCGCGCGTCAGCGCGGCGCAACCGAAAGGGCCGGCGCCCGGAGGGCGCTCCGTCAGGACAGCAGCCGGGTCGTCATTTCGCGGGTGTCGAGCGAAAGGCCCGGGCTGGCCTGGATGCGTTCCAGTTCGGCCCGGATCATTGCCTGGCGATCGGCGTCATAGCGCTTCAGCGCCGAGAACACGTTGCACAGCCGGGCTGCAACCTGGGGGTTCGCTGCATCCATGCGGATGATCCAGTCGGCAACGAAGCGATAGCCGGCGCCATCGGCCCGGTGGAACCCGGCGGCGTTGCTTGCAAAGGCATGAACCAGCGCGCGAAAGCGGTTGGGATTGCGCCAGGTGAAGTCCTCGTGTCGGGCAAGGGCCTGCGCAACCTCCGGTGCCCTGGACGGTTCGGCCCGTATCACCTGCACGCTGAACCAGCTGTCCATCACCAGTCGGTCGTCCTTCCATTGCCGGTAGAACGCCGCGAGGGTTTCGGCCCCGTGGGGGGTCGGCACAAGCACGCCCAGCGCCGCCAGTTGCTCGGTCATGTTGTCGGCAGCGTCGAACTGGCGCCTGGCCAGCGCGCCTTCGTCCAGCCGGGTGATCAGCCCCAGCGTGGCGGCGCGCAATGCCCGTTTTGCCGCCGGTTCCGGGGCGGGAGAATAGGGGCCGGGCACCGCCATCGCGCCATGAAGGCCGGGCAGATCTGGGCGCAGCCGTTCGGCCAGCGCCAGCGTCAGCCGCTCGCGCGCCGCGTGGATGGCATCGGGGTCCGGCACGACACTGGCATCATGCAGCGTTTGCGCCATGTCGTCTTCGCCTGGCAATTGCAGAACCCGCGCGCGAAAGGCCGGGTCGAGGGCGTCGTCAAGCGCCACCCGCGCCAGCGCGTCCAGAAACACCGGATCAGGGTCGGCATCGTCGGTGATCATCGAACACAGCACCGTCTTGCCCAGTGCGCGGCCGGATTCCCATCTGTTGAACGGATCGCTGTCATGGGCCAGCAGGAACGCGCGTTCCTGCGTGCCGGCCTGGCGTGTCACGATCACCGGCGCCGAAAAGCCGCGCAGGATCGAGGGCACCGGCCTGTTCGCCAGCCCCGGGAAGGAAAAGCTCTGCTCGGCTTCGGTCATTTCCAGAACGGTTGTCGGCAGCACTTCGTCGCCGTTGGGGTTCAACAGCCCCACCGCAACGGGAATGACCTGCGGCAGCTTTTCGTCCTGCCCGGGCGTGGGCGGCGTTTCCTGTCTGAAATGAAGCGTATAGGTGCCGTTCCTGAACTCTTCTTCCACATGCAGGCGCGGGGTGCCGGCCTGGGAATACCACCGCCTGAACTGCGACAGGTCGCGCCCGGTGGTATCCTCGAACACCTTCAGCCAGTCCTCGATCGTCACCGCCTGCCCGTCGTGGCGGTCGAAGTAGAGATCGAGCGCGCGCCGGTAGGCGTCGTCGCCCACCAGGGTTTTCAGCATGCCGACCACCTCGGCGCCCTTTTCGTATACCGTGGCGGTGTAGAAATTGTTGATCTCGACAAAGCTTTCCGGGCGCACGGGGTGGGCCAGCGGGCCGGCGTCTTCGGTGAATTGCGTTTCGCGCAGGCGCATCACGTCATCGATGCGCGTGACCGCGGCCGAACGCATGTCGGCGGTGAACTGCTGGTCGCGATAGACCGTCAGGCCCTCTTTCAGGCACAGCTGGAACCAGTCGCGGCAGGTGATGCGGTTGCCGGTCCAGTTGTGGAAATACTCATGGGCGATGATGCCCTCGATACGCTCGTAAAGCGGGTCGGTGGCGGTTTCGGGGCTGGCCAGGACAAATTTCGAATTGAAGATGTTCAACCCCTTGTTTTCCATCGCCCCCATGTTGAAGTCGTCCACCGCGACGATGTTGAACACCTCCAGATCATATTCCCGGCCATAGGTATCCTCGTCCCATTTCATCGCCTTTTTCAGGGCCTCCATGGCAAAGGCGCATTTGTTCTCATCGCCCGGCCGCACCCAGATGTTCAGCGCGATCTTCTGCCCGGAGCGGGTTGTAAACGCGTCGGAGTGGGCAACCAGGTTCCCGGCGACGAGGGCGAAAAGATACGACGGTTTCGGCCAGGGATCGTGCCATTGCGCCCAGCCGGGGCCGGCGCTGTGAGGGGTGCCGTTGGACAGCAGGACCGGGGCATCGCTTTCGATGCGCACATCGAAGGGGGCCATCACGTCGGGGCGGTCGGGATAATAGGTGATCTTGCGAAACCCCTCGGCCTCGCACTGGGTGCAATACATCCCGTTGGACATGTAAAGCCCCTCCAGCGCGGTATTTGCGGCGGGGTCGATTTCGACCTCCGCCTCCCACAGGAACGCACGATCGGGCACCTGCGCCGTCAACCCGTTTTCAAGCAGGGTCACATCTGCCGGTTCGCCGTCGATCCGGGCGCTGACAAGCCTCAACCCGCTGCCATGCAGAAAAAACCGGCTGTCAGTGGCCTGCGCATTGGGCCTGAAGCGAATTTCGGACCGCACCCGGGTGCGTTCGGGCGCCAGTACAAAGGTCAGCTTCACCTGATCCACAAGATGCGCGGGCGGCGTGTAATCAGACAAAAAGACAGTTTGCGAGCTCGAGGGTTTCACGGCAATCTCCGCTGCGTTGACGGTCGGCGCAACACTAGGGTGCAAAGATGTCGCGCGCAATGCGGCCGGCAGCGGGCTGCGCCCGGGAAAACCGTGCAGGTGAAGGCCCGGCCCGTGAGACCCGGCCAGTGAAGGCCCGGGGCGGTTCAGGGCCGGTCTGGGGCCGGTCGGGGACCGGTTTTCGACAGACCCGCCGGGCAGGGCGCGGGGCAGGCGAGCGGGATGGCGCGCTGGCCGGCAGGTCGGCAGGGGCTGCAATCGGGCTGCGGGGCGAGAAGGGCGCCCCGGGGCTGCGGGACGGGCGCCCGGGCGCCGAAAAGGAAGGACGGAGAAGGACGGATTGTGACATGGCGGACGAAAGACGGGTAGGCAGGAATGGCCTGCAGGTTGCCGGTGTGCTTGCCGATTTCATCGAGACGGAGGCGCTGCCCGGAAGCGGCGTCGGCTCGGCGCGTTTCTGGGAGGAACTGGCGGCGCTGATCGCGGACATGGCCCCGCGCAACCGGGCGCTTCTGGAAAAACGCGCGGCGCTTCAGGAACAGATCGACGACTGGTTCCGAAAGAACGGCGCCCATGGCGAAGGGCAGGAGGCCTTCTTGCGCGAGATCGGCTATCTGGTGGACGAGGGGCCGGCCTTTTCCATCGATACCGACGGGATCGATGCGGAGATCGCCCGTATCGCCGGGCCGCAACTGGTGGTCCCGGTGACCAATGCACGCTTTGCCGTGAATGCGGCAAACGCGCGCTGGGGCAGCCTTTACGACGCGCTTTACGGCACCGATGCCCTGGGGCAGGCGCCGGCCGGCTCCGGGTTCGATCCGGCGCGCGCGGCCTCGGTCATCGCCTGGGTGCGCGACCACCTGGACCGCGCGGCTCCGCTGGCCGGGGGCACCTGGGCCGGGGTGCGCGCGCTGGACGTGCGCGACGGGGGTCTTGTCCTTGAAAACGAGGGCGGCGAGACCACGCTGGCGGATCCGTCCGGTTTTGCCGGGTTCGTGCGCGACGCCGCCGGTGTGCTCACGCGCGTGATCCTGCGTCGCCACGGGCTGCACCTGATTCTGGACATCGACCCCGAAACGCCGGTCGGCGCGCTGGATGCGGCCGGCATTGCCGATGTGATCCTTGAAAGCGCGCTCAGCGTCATCATGGACTGCGAGGACAGCGTGGTCGCGGTGGATGCCGCCGAAAAGGTGGGGGCCTACCGAAACTGGCTGGGCCTGATGCAGGGGGAACTGTCGGCAAGTTTCGTCAAGAACGGGCGCGACATGTGGCGCCGCCTTGCCGATGACATCGCCTTTACCGCCCCCGACGGTTCGGCGCGCGAAATGAAGGGGCGGGCGCTCATGCTGGTGCGCAACGTCGGCCATCTGATGACCACCCCGGCGGTGCTCGATTCCGCGGGCAACGAGGTGCCCGAGGGGTTGCTGGATGCGATGGTCACCACGCTCATTGCCTGCCATGACCTGCGCCGCAAGGGCGGGCCGGTGAATTCGCCGGCCGGCTCGGTCTATGTGGTCAAGCCGAAGATGCACGGGCCCGAAGAGGTCGCCTTCTGCGTGGACAGCTTCGAACGGGTGGAGCGCGCCCTGGGGCTGGCGCCCAATACCGTCAAGCTGGGCATCATGGACGAAGAGCGGCGCACCAGCGCGAACCTTGCCGCGTGCATCCGCGCCGCGCGTCGCCGCCTGGCCTTCATCAACACCGGGTTTCTGGACCGCACCGGAGACGAGATCCATACCGGCATGGAGGCCGGCCCAATGGTGCGCAAGGGCGCGATGAAGGACATGCCCTGGATCCGCGCCTACGAGGACCGCAATGTGGATATCGGCCTGGCCTGCGGCTTGCGCGGCAAGGCGCAGATCGGCAAGGGGATGTGGGCCAGGCCCGCGCGCATGGCCGAGATGCTGGCCCAGAAGATCGCCCATCCCGAGGCCGGCGCCAACTGTGCCTGGGTGCCCTCGCCCACGGCCGCAACCCTGCATGCGACGCATTATCACCTGGTGGATGTGGCCGCGCGCCAGGACGAGATCGCACGCCAGGGGCCGCGCGCCAGCCTCGCCGATCTGCTGCGCGTGCCGGTTGGCGATCCGGGCGCGCTTTCGCCGCGCGAGATCACCGACGAGATCGAAAACAACGCACAGGGCATCCTGGGCTATGTGGTGCGCTGGGTGGACCTGGGGGTGGGGTGCTCGACGGTGCCCGACATTCACGATGTCGGCCTGATGGAAGACCGGGCCACCTGCCGCATATCCTCGCAGGCGCTGGCCAACTGGCTGTATCATTCGGTGGTGGACGAACAGCAGGTGATGGCGGCGATGCGCCGCATGGCCGAGGTGGTGGACCGCCAGAATGCCTCGGATCCGCTCTACCGGCCGATGGCCCCGGGTTTCGATGGCGCGGCCTTCCGTGCCGCCTGCGATCTGGTGTTCAAGGGGCGGGAGCAGCCCTCGGGCTATACCGAACCGATCCTGCATTCCTGGCGTCTGCGCCTGAAGGCTGACCGGGCAGGCTGAGACGGGCCGGCACGGGCGACAGGGCCGACAGGCCAGCGCGCCGCCCGCAGACATCCCGCCCCCGGCTGAGACGGGCCGGCACGGGCGACAGGGGCGCAGCCGGAGCGGCCACAGGCGCGCAGGCGGGGCCGCCGGCCCGGCGGGCAGAGCGACGCTCCCGGCTTCGGTGCCGGCTTCGGTTCCGGCTCCGGCCGCGCGCGCCGCACAGGGCATCACAGGGCCGCAAGACGGTGCGCGCAGGCGCGGGGTGGTTGCCTTGGGTGGTTGCTTCCTGGCGCGTGGCGCTTATGTTACCGGTCTGGAACAGACGGATTCATGGCATCATGCGCGCGAAGATCGGAATCATCGGCAACAGCTTCGTCATCGGAGAAGATTACCCGGCCCAGGGGACGGGGGTGATGAACATCGAGGCCATCGCCCGCGTGTCCGACGCGATGCCGCTGGTCATTCCGGCCGACCCGCAGATGGTGCGCGTCGATGAACTGGTGGACAGTTTCGACGGGTTCCTGCTGACCGGCGGGCGACCCAACGTGCACCCCGAAGAATACGGCGAAGCCCCGACCGAGGCGCACGGAGATTTCGACCGTGCGCGCGACGCCGTTACCCTGCCGCTGGTGCGGGCCTGCGTCGAAAGCGGGCTGCCGGTGTTCGGCATCTGCCGCGGATTTCAGGAAATGAACGTGGCCATGGGCGGCACGCTGCACCCCGAAATACGCGAGCTGCCCGGACGCATGAACCACCGGATGCCCCCCGACGGCTCGCTGGAGGAGAAATTCGCCCCGCGCCATCATGTGCATTTTACCGCCGGCAGCGTGTTCCACCGTCTGCTGGGGGCCGAAAAGGTGATGACCAACACGCTGCACGGGCAGGGCATCTGCAAGCCCGGGAAACGGGTGGTGGTGGATGGTTTCGCCGAGGATGACACCCCGGAGGCGATCTATGTCGCAGGGGCGCCGGGCTTTGCCCTGGCGGTGCAGTGGCACCCGGAATACAACGCCGCCCGGGACCCGGTTTCAAGGCCGCTGTTTCAGGCTTTCGGTCGCGCCGCCCGGGCCTGGGCGCAAGCGCGCCGGGCAACGCCGCTGCAACGTTCGGCCTGAGTCGGTCACGGACCTGCAACGACGATAACACGAACATTATCAGTGTATTGCAGGTCGATGTTGAGGCGACGTCCGCCCGGCCGCCCGCAACGGCAGCTTTGGCCGCGGTCCGGCCCGGAAATGGCCCGCGGATGGTTCGCGGACGGCTCATGGTCGGCCCGGCGCCGGCCGGGATCGTGGCGGTCGGGGCGGGCCGTCGGGCGGGGCGGGCCGTCGGTCGGGGC
>JALSRF010000412.1 GCA_026984895.1 Paracoccaceae bacterium | reverse complement strand
GAATTCCACGGGCGGCATTTCCCTTGGCCGGGCCGATCCTCCGGCGCCGGCCACGCCCGGCAGCGCCAGGCAGATCGCAAGACAACAACCGGCTGCGGCATTCCGTCTGGTCATGTCTGTCCCCCCCGCCGACAAGCATGACTGATGTCACCGGTTCAGTAAAGTGCGACGCCGGTCATCTGGTGCCATACATCCGGTCGCCGGCATCGCCCAGCCCGGGCACGATATAGCCGTGCTCGTTCAGCCGTTCGTCCACCGCCGCGGTCACGATCGGCACATCCGGGTGCGCCTCCTTCATGCGCGCGACCCCCTCGGGCGCGGCCAGCAGGCACATGAAACGGATGTTTTTCGCCCCGGACTGTTTCAGCAGATCGATCGCCGCCACCGAGGAATTGCCGGTCGCCAGCATCGGGTCCACCGCGATCACCAGCCGCTCGGCAAGGTTGTCGGGCACCTTGTAGTAATACTGCACCGGCTTCAGGGTTTCCTCGTCGCGATACAGCCCGACGAAGCCGACGCGCGCCGCCGGGATCAGCTCCAGCACCCCGTCCAGCAGCCCGTTGCCCGCGCGCAGGATCGAGATCAGCGCCAGTTTCTTTCCCCCCAGCGTGGGGGCGTCCATCGCGCACAGCGGGGTTTCGATGCGCGTCGTGGTCAGGTCCATCTCGCGGGTGATCTCATAGGCCAGAAGCTGGCTGATCTCGCGCAGCAGCCGGCGGAAGGAATTGGTCGAGGTCTCCTTCTTGCGCATGATCGTCAGCTTGTGCTGCACCAGCGGGTGTTCGACGAGGTTCAGGTGGTTTTTCATGGAGGACACGCTCTTTTCGCTAGATGAAACTTTTTCCCGGGCCGCCGTTTTCGACCCCCAGATGGGCCGCGACCGAGGCCGCGACATCCACATATTGCACCAGGCCAACAGCCCTGTCGCCGATCCCGTGGGCCAGCACCGGCACCCGTTCGCGGGTGTGATCGCTGCCCACCCAGGTGGGATCGTTCCCGTGGTCGGCGGTAAACAGGATCAGGTCTCCGGGGCGCGCGCGCGCGAAAAGCCGCGGCAGTTGCGCATCGAACCATTCCAGCGCCCGGGCATAGCCGGCCACATCGCGCCGGTGGCCGAAAAGGCTGTCGAATTCGACGAAATTGGCGAAGGTCAGCGACCCGTCCTCGGCCTTGTCCACCAGCGCGACCAGGTGTTCCATCAGCTCTGCATCCGCGCCTTTGCGCAACGTGTCGATCCCCCGGTGCGAGAATATATCCCCAATCTTTCCAATGCCATACACCTTACGGCCGGCGCCCTGAACCCAGTCGCAAAGCGTCGGGGCCGGGGGCGCGATGGCAAAGTCCCGCCGGTTTCCTGTCCGCCGGAAATTGCCGACATCGCCCACGAAGGGCCGCGCGATGACGCGCCCGACCTTCATCGCATGCAGCGTCGGTGCGAGGTCTTCGCAAAGCCTGTAAAGCCGTTCGAGCCCGAAGGTCTCTTCGTGGGCGGCGATCTGGAACACGCTGTCGGCCGAGGTATAGCAGATCGGCCAGCCGGTGCGCATGTGCGCGGCGCAATGTTCCTCGATGATCGGCACGCCCGAGGCATGGCAGTTGCCCAGGATGCCGTCGGTGCCCGCGAGGCGGCAGACCTCGGCCACCAGATCGTCGGGAAAGGCGGGCACCGTGTCGGGGAAATAATGCCACTGCCAGGGCACCGGCACGCCAGCCAGTTCCCAGTGCCCGGATGGCGTGTCCTTGCCCGGCGAAACCTCCTG
>JALSRF010000411.1 GCA_026984895.1 Paracoccaceae bacterium | reverse complement strand
CGGGCCGGCGGGCGCGACCAGCGCTGCGGCCCTGTCCCATTCCCCAACATCCGCGGCTTCGAGTGCGCGCGCCAGGCTGCCCTGGGACATCGCCGCCCGGGCCGCGGTTCCCTGGGTGAAGGAAAATACCAGCAGCAGGCTGATAATGAAAGACTTCATGAATGCCTTTGCGATTCGAGTCCGCCCCCGAGACGCCACCCTATCGCACCGCCCTTGGCCCGCAATACACAAACTTGGCAAGGCCCGTGGTTCCGGCTAGTTTCCGCCGCAGCGGGGCTGTGACTCGCCTTGCAACCCGGACAACCCGCAACCCGCAACCCGGACAACAGGACAACAGGAGCGTGTGCCATGATCAGCGGATCCCTTCCGGCCCTTGTCACGCCGTTTTCAGACGGCGCGCTGGATATCGACACGCTCAAACGGCTGGTCGAATGGCAGATCGAACAGGGCAGCAACGGGCTGGTGCCCGTGGGCACCACCGGTGAAAGCCCCACGCTCAGCCATGCAGAGCATGAGACCGTGATCGAAGAGGTGGTCAAGGCCGCCGCCGGGCGGGTGCCTGTGGTTGCGGGTGCGGGCTCGAACAATACCGACGAGGGGATCCGCCTGATCCGCCACGCCGCCGCCGTGGGCGCCGATGCGGCGCTGGTGGTCACGCCCTATTACAACAAGCCGACGCAGGAAGGGCTGATCGCCCATTTCAGGGCGCTGCACGATGCCGCCGACATTGCGATCATCATCTACAACATCCCCGGCCGTTCGGTGGTGGACATGAGCCCCGAAACCATGGGCGAACTGGCCCGGCTGCCGCGCATCATCGGGGTGAAGGACGCGACCGGCGACATCACCCGCGTCAGCCGCCAGCGCGAGACCTGCGGCAAGGATTTCATCCAGCTGTCGGGCGAAGATGCCTCGGCGCTGGGGTTCAACGCGCATGGCGGGGTCGGGTGCATCTCGGTCACCGCCAACGTGGCGCCGAAGCTGTGCGCCGAGTTCCAGGCAGCAACGCTGGCGGGCGACTATGCCCGGGCGCTGGACTACCAGGACCGGCTGATGCCGCTGCACAGGGCGATCTTTCTGGAGCCGGGGCTGGTGGGGGCGAAATACGCCCTGTCGCTGCTGGGCAGGTGTTCCGAAGAGGTGCGTCTGCCGCTGGTCGGGCTGAGCGATGCCACCAGGGCCGCGATCCGGGCCGCAATGGAGCATGCCGGCCTGCTTTGAGCCACGGCGCCCGTGGCGCGCGTCAGCCCGTGCCGGCATCCCTGCCGAAACCCGTGCGAAAAGGCACCGGAGGCGCCGGAGCCACCGGAGGAAGCGACGAGCGCCGCCGCGCCGGCAACAGGCGTTTTCAGGCGATCGAGAACAGTTCGTCGGGCTGCAGCACCAGCCCCAGCGCCAGCTTGATGCACATCGCCAGCACCATCAGCGCCAGCAGGACACGCAGTTGCTCGGCCTTGAGCTTCAGCCCGATCCGGGTGCCGATCTGCGCTCCGATCACGCCGCTGACCAGCAGCGACAACGCCAGCACCACATCCACGGAGAAACTGTCGCGTGCATGCATAACGGTGGCAAAGGCGGCGACGAAGATGATCTGGAACAGGGACGTTCCCACCACGACCTTGGTCGGCATGCCCAGGATGTAGATCATGGCCGGCACCATGATGAAGCCGCCGCCAACCCCCATGATTGCCGAAAGAAATCCGACCAGCAGCCCGACAAGCACCGGCGGAATGACGCTGATATACAGGCGCGAGGTGCGAAACCGCACCTTGAACGGCAATTCCTGAAGCCGGGAATGGTGGCGCTTGTGCTTGCGCGGCCTGTCGGATTTCGACCGGCGCATGGCATTCAGGCTTTCCACCAGCATCAGCGCTCCGATCAGACCGAGAAACACCACATAGGTCAGGTTCACGAACAGGTCCACCTGTCCCAGCTGCTTGAGCGCGGTAAACACCCGCACGCCGATCATCGCGCCGGTGAGGCCGCCGACCAGAAGCACGATGCCCATTTTCAGATCCACGGTCTTGCGCTTGAAATGCGCCAGCACGCCGGAAAAGGACGAGGCGACGATCTGGTTCGCCCCGGTGGCAACCGCCACCGCCGGCGGGATGCCGATGAAAAACAGGAACGGCGTCAGGATGAACCCGCCGCCAACGCCGAACATCCCCGACAGGATGCCGACCAGGCCGCCAAGGCCGATCAAAAGGAAAATGTTTACCGAAACCTCGGCAATGGGAAGATATATCTGCATGGGTCGGCTTACCGAACTCGGGCGGGACCCTTGCCGATTACACCCGACGGTCGTGCCGTTCCAGTCGGAATCCGGGCCGGGCGCGCGCACAAATTGACGCATCGCGGTCGTCGCGGGCGTCGCCGGGCACTGGACAGGCCGGCGGCAAGGGCCTATCTGGCCGGGCATGGCCGCAAGGAAGAAACCGGATCCGAACTACAGGGTGGTCGCCGAAAACCGGCGGGCGCGGCATGATTTCGCCATTGAAAGCGATCTTGAATGCGGGATCCAGCTGTTCGGTTCCGAGGTGAAGTCGCTGCGCGCGGGGCGGGCCAACATCGCCGAAAGCTATGCAACGGTTGACGCGGGCGAGCTTTGGCTGGTCAATGCTCATATCGCCCCCTACGCCCAGGCCAGGACCTGGGGCCACGAAGAGCGCCGCCGCCGCAAGTTGCTGGTCAGGAAAAAGGAACTGGCCAGGCTCTGGTCCGCCACCAGGCGCGAAGGCATGACGCTGGTGCCGCTGGTGATGTATTTCAACCACCGCGGTATCGTGAAGCTGAAGATCGGCATCGCGAAAGGCAGGAAAAAGCAGGACAAGCGCGCCGCCGAGGCGAAGCGGGACTGGCAGCGGCAGAAAGCCCGGCTGCTGCGCGAACGAGGCTGAACGAGGGTGAATGCGCCCCGAATTTTCCCATTGATTGTTTCTTTCCCCTGAACAACACTTCCCCAAGCCAGTGCCAGTCGGGGCCGGTTCTGGCGTCGAAGCATTCTCGGCCCTGCAGGAAGGACGATTATGGAACTTCTCATTCAGTTGATTTCCGGCGCGGTCGGCGGAAACGTCGCCGGTGGCCTCATGAAGAACCAGAGCCTTGGGACCCTGGGAAACTCTCTGGCCGGCATTGTCGGCGGCGGACTGGGCGGGCAACTGCTTGGCGGGCTTCTGGGCGGCGGCGCCGCGGGCGCTACCGGTGGTCTCGACATCGGATCGATTGTCAGCTCTCTTGCCTCGGGCGGGGTCGGTGGCGGAGTCCTGATGGCCGTCATCGGCATCATCAAGAAAATGGCCGCCAGGTAGCACCGGCGCCCCCAGGCTCCGGCCATCCCCGCGCGGGCTGGCAGAGCGGGGGTCCGGCCCTTGAAACGTGCGCGTCCTGCGGATAGGCAGGGCGCGTCTGATTCAAGGGAAACCCGATGCCGCAAAGCGATCCGAAAACTCTGGTTTCAACGGACTGGCTGGCCGGCCACCTGAAAGACCCGGACCTGCGGGTTCTCGACGCGTCCTGGTATTTCGAAAGCGAAGGCCGCGACGCGCGCGCCGAATACGAGGCGGCCCATATCCCCGGCGCGCGGTTCTTCGACATCGACGAAATCGCCGACCTGCGCTCGGAGCTGCCGCATGCGGTGCCGCCGGTGGAGAAGTTCATCAGCCGGATGCGGGCGATGGGCGTGGGCGACGGCCACCAGGTGGTGGTCTACGACGGGATCGGCCTGCGCAGCGCCGCGCGGGTCTGGTGGATGTTCCGCCTGATGGGCAAGACCGACATCGCCGTGCTCGATGGCGGTCTGCCGAAATGGCAGGCCGAGGGGCGCGAGACCGAGGACATGCCGCCGATCCTGCGCGACCGCCACATCACCGTGCAGCGCCAGGCGCATCTGATCAAGGACGTGACCCAGGTGGCGGCGGCAGCGAAACTGGGCGATCACGATATCGTCGACGCCCGCTCGCCCGCGCGGTTTCGCGGCGAGGAACCCGAACCGCGCGCGGGGCTGCGCGCCGGCCATATTCCCGGCTCGAAGAACGTCCATTACAGCGATCTGCTGAACCCCGACGGCACGATGAAGCCGCCCGAGGCGCTGCGTGCCGCCTTCGACGCCGCCGGGGTCGATCTGAACAGGCCGGTGATCAGCACCTGCGGTTCCGGCGTGACCGCCTGCATCATCGATCTCGCGCTGGAAAGGATTGGCCACCGCCGCCACGCCGTCTATGACGGCTCGTGGTCGGAATGGGGCATGTATGACGACCTGGCGGTCGCAACCGGAGAAAGCTGATGCTGAGCAACCTGAAACCGCAGCCCGCCGACAAGATCCTGCAACTGATGCAGATGTTCCGCGACGACCCGCGCGAGAACAAGATCGACCTGGGCGTTGGCGTTTACAAGAACGCACAAGGCGTGACGCCGGTGATGCGCGCGATCAAGGCGGCCGAACACGCGCTGTGGGAAACGCAGGAAACCAAGGCCTATACCGGGCTGGCAGGCGATCCGGCCTACGGCGAAGCGCTCTCGACCCTGATCCTTGGCGATGCCCGCGACGAAAGCCGGCTCGCGGCCGCGGCCACCCCGGGCGGCACCGGCGCGATCCGCCAGGCGCTGGAACTGATCCGCATTGCAAATCCTGATGCGACCGTGTGGCTGTCGGCCCCGACCTGGCCGAACCACCCCTCGATCATCAGGTTTCTCAAGATGAACATGGCCGAGTATCGCTATTTCGACGACGCCACGCGCGATGTCGATTTCGCCGGCATGATGGACGACCTGGCGGGCGTGAAGGCCGGCGATGTGGTGCTGCTGCACGGCTGCTGCCACAACCCCACCGGCGCCAACCTGACGCGGGATCAATGGCAAGAGGTGGTGGCGCTGCTGGAAAAGACCGGCGCCATCCCCTTCATCGACATCGCCTACCAGGGGTTCGGCGACGGGCTGGACGAAGACGCCGCCGCCACCCGGCTGGTCGCCTCGCGCCTGCCCGAAGTGCTGATCGCGGCGAGCTGCTCGAAAAACTTCGGCATCTACCGCGAACGCACCGGTCTGCTGATGGCGATCTCGCCGGACGCGAAGATGAAGCCCGTCACGCAGGGCAACCTGAATTTCCTGAACCGGCAGAACTATTCCTTTCCGCCGGACCACGGCGCACGGCTGGTGACGATGATCCTGAACGATGAGGCCCTGCGCGCCGACTGGCAAAGCGAACTGGAAGAGGTGCGCCTGGGCATGTTGGCGCTGCGCCAGCAACTGGCCGACGAGCTGCGCCAGCGCACCAATTCCGACCGTTTCGACTTCATCGCCCGCCACCGCGGCATGTTCTCGCGCATCGGCGCGACGCCCGAACAAGTCGCGCAGATGCGCGAAAAACACGGCATCTACATGATCGGCGACAGCCGCATGAACATCGCGGGTCTGAACGCGCGAACCGTGCCTGTCCTTGCCGAGGCGATCACGGAGGCAGGCGTCTGAACTGCCATGCGGCGCGCCCGTTCCGGGCGCAGGTTATTTTCGCCTGCCCCCGTTCGGGGGCAATTCCGCTCCGCTCGGGGGATATTTGCAGACAGAAGAATGGCCGTGATCTTCTTCTGTCCGAAAAATATCCCCGCCGGAGGCATGCGACCCTACCACCAGGCCTGCACCATGCCGTCGTTGATGCGGGCAGTTGCCGCCATGGACGCGCAGGTTGTCGCCTGCGTGGTAGACAAACAGCGACCGGTAGCCCGAGGTGACACGCGTTGCTTTTCTTTCCGGGAAATGCTCGAGCGCGCCCGGCTTGTGCCATTGCGCGTCGCCATTCAGGGCTTCGATCGCGAAACCGTTGATGTTCATCATCCGGGATGATGTCTGCCGCCCAGACGATCCTGACCAGGCCCAGGGTCGGGAAGGCCGTGAGCAGGGCGTCGATGACCTCGTTCCGGGTGCAGCCATTGCGAAGCGCTCTGGTCAGATATTGTTTCAGGCCGTTTTCGGTCTGCACATCGACCTTGGTGATGACCGAGATCAGGTCGCGGTTTTGGGATCAAGGTGCTTGCCGGCTCCTTTCGGGAATCCGAAATAGGGGGTCATCTCGTCGGGCCGGGCTGCGACGAGAATGCCCGGGCACGAATGCCCGGGCGCCCGGTTCAACCCCTCTCGGATCAGTGGTTATAGGCAACCTCGCCGTGCGATGTCAGATCCAGACCCTGGGATTCGGTTTCCGCATCCACCCGCAGCCCGACCAGCATGTCTACCAGCTTGTAGAGCACGAAGGACGCAACCCCGCTCCAGACGATGGTGATCAGAACTGCCTTGATCTGGATGAAGGTCTGACCGGCCAGCGAATAGTCGGCGCCGCCGACGCCGCCCAGCCCCGGCGCGGTGAAGATACCGGTGCCGACAGCGCCGATGATGCCGCCGATGCCGTGGATGCCGAAGACGTCGAGGCTGTCATCGTAGCCAAAGGCGTTTTTCACCGTGGTGACGAAGAAGTAGCAGACCAGCGAAGCGATCATGCCCAGCACGATGGCGCCCACCGGCCCGACCGATCCCGCCGCCGGCGTCACCGCGACAAGCCCCGCGACCATGCCGGACACCGCGCCCAGCATCGAGGCCTTGCCCCGCGCCAGCCCTTCGATCAGCGACCAGGCGATGATCGCGCCCGCGGTCGCGGTGAAGGTGTTGATCAGCGCCAGCGCCGCGCCGCCGTTGGCCTCGAGGTTGGAGCCGGCGTTGAAGCCGAACCAGCCGAACCACAGCATCGCCGCGCCCACCATCGTCAGCGTCATCGAATGCGGGGCCATGTTTTCCTTGCCGAACCCCTTGCGCTTGCCGATCACCAGCGCGCCGACCAGCGCCGCGATCCCGGCGTTGATATGCACCACCGTGCCGCCGGCGAAATCAAGCGCGCCCATGTTGAAGATCAACCCGGCGCCGTCCCAGACCATGTGGGCGATCGGGAAATAGACCACCGTCACCCAGAGCACGACGAACAGCAGAACCGCCTTGAACTTGATGCGCTCGGCAAAGGCGCCGACGATCAGCGCCGGGGTGATCGCGGCAAAGGTCATCTGGAAGGCGATGAACACGTATTCCGGGATCACCACGCCGTCGGTAAAGGTGGCCGCCATGCTGTCCATGTTCACGCCTTTCAGGAACAGCTTGCCGAGCCCGCCCCAGTAGGGGCTGGTGCCGCCGCCAAAGGCCATCGAGTAGCCCCAGACGACCCAGACCACCATCACCACCGCGGTGATCATGGTGCATTGCATCAGCACCGACAGCATGTTCTTGCTGCGCACGAGGCCACCGTAAAACAGGGCCAGTCCGGGGATGATCATGAACAGGACGAGGATGGTCGAGGTCATCATCCAGGCGACATCGCCCTTGTCCATCGTCGCGTCCTGGGCAAGCGCCGGAGCGGCGGCAAGCGCAAGCGCTCCGAGCGTTGCAGAAAATTTCAGAAGTTTCGTCATTTCGGTTACCTTCGTCTTGAGAGAAGCGCTCAGATTGCGTTTTCGTCGGTTTCGCCGGTGCGCACGCGCAGGGCGCTTTCCACATCCAGCACGAATATCTTGCCATCGCCGATCTTGTCGGTGCGCGCGGTGGTGGCAATGGTTTCCACCACCTGATCGGCCTGGTCCGCGGCAACGACGATTTCAAGTTTCACCTTCGGCACGAAATTCACCGCGTATTCGGCACCGCGGTAAATTTCTGTATGGCCGGACTGCGCGCCAAAGCCCTTGATGTCGGATACCATCATGCCGCGCACGCCGACTTCGGTCAGCGCTTCGCGGACCTCCTCCAGCTTGAACGGCTTGATCGCTGCGATGATCAGTTTCACGTCCTGTTCCTCCTGATTGCAGGTGCCCGGGCGGGCCCTCATGGCCCCTGCATTGCAAGCGTGCGCGATATGGCAAGGCGACCGGCCCGGGCGGCGTGCGACATTGTGTCGGCAGGCGCGGGTCATCCAGAAAACGTGCAGCGTGGCGCGGAAATGCCCAATATTTGATCACCGGGGAATCGCCGGAACCGGCCCGGGATTTCCTGCCTGCGGTCGATTGTCCCCTGACAATCCCGCCCGCAGGGGCTATCTACCCAGCAAACGAGCAGGTATCCGGAACAGTCCATGAGCGGACCGAACAAGAAGAAGCGCCCCACGCTGGTGGCGGACAAGCGCTATCCGGCCCGAAAAAGGCCGGCCCCGCAAAAGAAGGCGGCGAAAAAGACGACCGGCACGGGAAAATCGCGGGCCGCGCGCGCGGGGTCGGCCCGGTCGGCCCGGCGCCGGCAGCCAGCGCGGGGCAAGGCCTCCGCAGGCGGTCTTGTG
>JALSRF010000410.1 GCA_026984895.1 Paracoccaceae bacterium | reverse complement strand
ATATGTCGCCTCGGCGCTGGTCGATCTGGATTTCCACGACGGCCCGCCGCCGGCCGATCCGATGGCCCGCCAGCACCGGACCCTGACCGAAATCGGCATGCCCGAAGCGATCGTGATGCGCCACGCCACCCCGCATTTCGCCCATGTGTTCGCCGGCGACGGCTATTCCAGCGGCTATTACAGCTACATGTGGTCCGAGGTGATGGACGCCGACGCCTTCGAGGCCTTCGAAGAGGCCGGCGACGTGTTCGACCGGGCCCTGGCCGAACGGCTGGAACGCCATGTCCTGTCGGCGGGCGGCAGCCGCGACGCCGAGGCGCTTTATACCGCCTTTCGCGGCCGGATGCCGAAGGTGGACGCGCTGCTGCGCGGGCGCGGGCTGGCGGGGGGCGGCCAGAGCGGGGCGGCGGGATGAGCGGGGCGGCGGGATGAGCGGCGCCGCTTGCACGCGCCGTCTGTGGACCTGCCCGAGAACATCGGCTATCACCTGCGCGACACGCCCGGAAGGTTCGCCATGACTGTCCAGCCCGCCCCCGTTCCGATGACATCGCGCCGTGCGCCGCCGTTGCGCGGTACGGCCGAGGTGCCCGGCGACAAGTCGATCTCGCACCGGGCGCTGATCCTCGGGGCGCTGAGCGTCGGCGAGACCCGCATCACCGGCCTGCTCGAAGGGCAGGACGTGCTGGATACCGCCGCGGCGATGCGCGCCTTCGGGGCCGGGGTCGAGCGCCGGGGCCCGGGCGAGTGGACGGTGAACGGCGTGGGCGTGGGCGGATTTGCCGAACCCGATCGGGTCATCGACTGCGGCAACTCGGGCACCGGCGTGCGGCTGATCATGGGGGCGATGGCGACCTCGCCGATCACGGCCGTCTTTACCGGCGACGCATCGCTCAATGCGCGTCCGATGGCCCGCATCACCGGGCCGATTTCCCTGTTCGGTGCGCGCGCGGTCGGGCGCGCGGGCGACCGGCTGCCGATGGCGGTAACAGGCGCCGCCACGCCGGTGCCGGTGCGCTACGAACTGCCGGTGCCCTCGGCGCAGGTGAAATCGGCGGTGCTTCTGGCCGGGCTGAACGCGCCGGGGCAGACGGTGGTGGTGGAATCCGTGCCCACGCGCGATCACACGGAACGCATGCTGGCGCGCTTCGGGGCCGAGATCAGCACGGAGGAGACCGACGAAGGCCGCGTGATCACGCTTGCCGGTCAACCGGAACTGACCCCGCAGCAGGTGGCGGTGCCGCGCGACCCGAGTTCGGCGGCCTTTCCGGTGTGCGCGGCGCTGATCGTCGAGGGCTCGGACATCACCGTGCCCGGCGTCAGCCGGAACCCGACCCGCAATGGCCTGCTGACGACGCTGCTGGAGATGGGCGCCGACATCGCCTTCGAAAACCCGCGCGAGGAAGGCGGCGAACCGGTGGCTGACCTGCGGGTGCGCTTCAGCGAACTGACCGGTGTCGAGGTGCCGCCCGGGCGCGCGCCCAGCATGATCGACGAATATCCGATACTGGCGGTGGTCGCCGCGAATGCGACCGGGCGGACGGTGATGCGCGGCATCGCCGAGTTGCGGGTGAAGGAAAGCGACCGCATCGATGCCATGGCGCGCGGGCTGGAGTCCTGCGGCCTGCGCATCGAAGAGGACCGCGACACGCTGGTTGTCCACGGAGCCGGCCCGGGGGCGGTGCCCGGCGGCGGGCGGTGCCGGACGCATTTGGACCATCGGATCGCGATGTCCTTCCTTTGCCTTGGCATGGCCTCGGTTCGCCC
>JALSRF010000409.1 GCA_026984895.1 Paracoccaceae bacterium | reverse complement strand
GCATCCTCGGGCGCAACCAGGCGCAGCCAGTCGAAGCATTCCTCCATCTGGGCGATGTCGCCCGGCGAAGGCCGCACCCGCATGCGGGCGTCGTGATAACCATAGGCGTGTCTGGCCTCCTGCACGTATTCGGGCCAGGAACGGCCATAGCCTTTCGGGCCGGAACCCGGCGGGTCAGGCAGGCGGCGCAGGGTGCGGGCGGCGTCCTCCATCCGGTCGGCGACTTCGGAAGCGGTGAGGGTGTTCTTTTTCCTGCTCATAGCCTCACCTCCAGCGCTCTTTCTGCGCAGCCACGATCTTGCGCAGTTCCGCCAGCTCGGCCGAAGTAATCAGCCCACGGCGCAGCATTTCATCGGCAATGCGGCCGTGCAGGTGGTTTTCGGCAAAGGGTTCACGGTTGCGGATGCGTTTTGCCGTGATGGCCGCATCATCGAGGCGCCAGTCGCTGGCTACCTGCTCGCGCGGGCCCAGCGCCAGGTGCGCCTTGCCGGCGGCTGTTTCGATCTCGCGCACCGTGGGCCAGGTACGGGACGTGGCGGTCCGGTCCAGTTCAGCAAGAAGCTGTTCCAACCATGTGGAAGGATTGGCGCTGGGCGCATGACGGATGATCGCCTTGAGCAGCGCGTCGGCCTCGGCCTGCAGGATGTCCGGCTTGCCCCGGATATGCGCGGGTGGCTGATACCTGGCCAGCCAGGTGTTGAAGGGGTGTTTGAGGGACTCAGACATTGCCGGCCTCCCCTTCTGCGCTGATTTCCTCGGGAAGACGGGCGCGGATCGTTGGCCAGCGTTCCGGGCGTGACGCGCGCTTGCGCCGCCTGCCCTTTGCAGCACGCAGCTCGATCGCCGCCCTGAAATACCGCAGGCTGCGCGGCGGCGTTTTCGCCCTGGCCATGACCTCGGCCACGACCGCCAGGCAATCGCCCTCGCCAAGGCCGAGATCGCCAAGCCAGTGATCGAGCTCTGCCCTGTCAGCCGCGGTGCCAAGCCTGATCTTGCCGTCCCGCGTCCAGCCGGTGTCGGGATCGGCACCGATCCGGGCGAGAATCCGGCAAAGAAGGCCCCCTGCCCTGTCATCGCTTGTCCCGCGTCTCGCGCGTGCGGGCGCGCACCCGTGCGCGGGCGCCTGCGCGCGCGAGGTCATCCTTACCTATTCTATTACATTGTTACTGTCCAGATTCTGGACACGGTTTTGCGCGAAATCTGGACACGGCCCATGTCCAGATTCTGGACTTGGGGTTTGGTCGAAACCATCCTCGAACCCCAGGATGTAGCGGGTGCGCATGTGCTGCCCGGAATGCGGATCGCGGATGCGAATGCGCCGGATCAGACCGCGTTCCTCGAGCTCCCTGAGCTGCATGTTGAGACTTGCGCGCGACATCTCGCAATCACGCGCAAGGCTGTGCTGTGAGGGGAAACAGCCGTAATCGGGATTGTGACGATCGGCGAGGTAGAGCAGCACGACCTTTTGCGCCGGCCGCAGCCCCTTCTGCTGGAAAGCCCAGCTTGTGGCACGATAGCTCATGACGCCCCCTCCCCGGCCGGTAGGGCAAGGCGGGCTTCCTCGGGGCAACCGGCGAGATGCCCAGCGCCTTCACCGTTCAGGAAATGCTGGCAGGTGGGACAGCGGCGTTTTGCCTTGCGCACCCCCTCGGGCAGGACGGCCGCCCAGAGGGTCAGCATCGCGGGCTCGTAGACCGACACCACGATCTCGCCACGGGCGTTCACCCGCACCTCGACCCAGCCGTTTCCGGCGTCGGTTGCCGCCAC
>JALSRF010000408.1 GCA_026984895.1 Paracoccaceae bacterium | reverse complement strand
AGGCGCTCCTGAAAACGCCCGGCAAGGTCCTTCGAAAGGCCTTGCAGTTGTGACTGCCGATGCCTGTGCGCTACCAGTGCGGCGGTTTCTGATCGGCCAGCGGCACGGCGCCGCCGGCGTCCATCTCGCGCTCGGCCTCGCGCTGCATGATCATCTCGAGACGCCGGGTCAGCCGGTCGATCTCGCCGTTCTGGCGCGCCACCTCGCCCGACAGCTCTTCCACCGTGCGCGCCAGATGCGCCGTCAGCTCTTCCAGTTTCGTCACCCGTTCGTTCATCTTCGCTCTCCTTTGCCCGCTTGCCCCGACCATGCCTTTTCGCTAGACCGCCCGCCAACAGGAAAGGCAAGGCAGCGCAATGGCCAAAGTGAAAAAGCACCCCCGGCCCAGGGCCGCGACGCCCAAGGGCTTTCGCGACTATTTCGGCGCAGACGTCGCCGAGCGCAAGGCCATGCTTGATCGGATCGCCGCCGTCTACCACCGCTACGGCTTCGATGCGCTGGAAAGCTCGGCCGTCGAGACCGTCGAGGCGCTGGGCAAGTTCCTGCCCGACGTGGAGCGCCCGAACGCCGGCGTCTTTGCCTGGCAGGAGGAAAGCGAGACCGGCAAGCCGGGCGACTGGCTGGCGCTGCGCTACGATCTGACGGCCCCGCTGGCGCGCGTCTATGCGCAGTTCCGCAACGATCTGCCCACCCCCTACCGGCGCTATGCCATGGGCCCGGTCTGGCGCAACGAAAAGCCGGGGCCGGGGCGGTTTCGCCAATTCTATCAATGCGATGCCGACACCGTGGGCGCCCCGAGCGTGGCGGCGGATGCCGAGATCTGCGCCATGCTGGCCGACGCTCTGGAAGCGGTCGGGATCGCCCGCGGCGACTATGTGATCCGCATCAACAACCGCAAGGTTCTGAACGGCGTGCTGGAGGCGGTGGACCCCTCTGGCAGCGCCGATCGCGACGCCATCCTGCGCAGCATCGACAAGTTCGACAAGGTGGGCGAGGACGGCGTGCGCGCGCTGCTGGGCAAGGGGCGGCTCGATGCCTCGGGCGCCTATATCGACGGCGTGGGGCTGGACAAGGCGCAGGCCGAGCCGGTGATCGCCTTTCTCACCTCCCGCGGCGCCGATGCGGCCCAAACGCTTGCCAGGCTGCGCGCGGCGGTGGGCGGGTCGGGTGTGGGCGCCGAGGGGATCGACGAACTGGAAACCATCGCCGAGCTGCTGGAGGCTCAGGGCTACGGCGCCGACCGCATCGTCATCGACCCCTCGGTGGTGCGCGGGCTCGGCTATTACACCGGGCCGGTGTTCGAGGCCGAACTGACCTTCGAGATCACCGATGAAAAGGGCCGGGCGCGCCAGTTCGGCTCGGTCGCCGGCGGCGGGCGCTACGACGATCTGGTGAAACGTTTCACCGGGCAGGCGGTGCCGGCGACCGGCGTTTCCATCGGCGTCGACCGGCTGCTGGCGGCGTTGCGCGCGAAGGGGCTGGGCGCGGCCGAGGCGCCGGGGCCGGTGGTGGTGACGGTGATGGAGCGCGCCCGCATGGCCGATTACCAGGCGATGGCGGCCGAGTTGCGCGCGGCCGGCATCCGGGCCGAGGTCTATCTCGGTAACCCGAAGAACTTCGGCAACCAGTTGAAATACGCCGACAGGCGCCGCGCGCCGGTGGCGGTGATCGCGGGCGAGGACGAGCGCGCGCGCGGCGTGGTGCAGATCAAGGACCTGGTGCTGGGCGCGAAGATCGCCGAAAGCGCCAGCCTGGAGGAATGGAAATCCCGGCCCTCCCAGGTCGAAGTCCCGCGCGCCGATCTGGTGGCCGAGGTCCGGCGCATCCTGGCGCGGGCGGACTGATGGCCACGCGCGCCGCGATCCGCGAAAAGGCTGCCGCGCTGCAGGCGCTGTTTCGGGACGCGGGCGCGCAGGTGATCGAGGCCGACATCCTGCAACCCGCCGAAACCCTGCTGGACCTTTACGGCGAGGACATCCGCGCGCGTGCCTTCGTCACCCATGACCCGCTGGCCGGCGAACGCATGCTGCGCCCGGATTTCACCGTGCCGGTGGTGCAGATGCACATGCAGGACGGGGCCGAGCCGGCGCGCTACACCTACAGCGGGGTGGTGTTTCGCCAACAGGAAGACGGGGCCGGGCGGGCCAGCGAATACATTCAGGTGGGCTACGAGGTGTTCGACCGCGCCGACCCGCCCGCCTCGGATGCCGAGGTGTTTTCGCTGATCTCCCGGGCGCTCGATGGCCACGGTCTGCGCGCGGTCACCGGCGACATGGGCATTCTCATGGCCGCGGTGCGCGGGCTGGACACCTCCGAGCGGCGCAAGGCGGCGCTGCTGCGCCACGTCTGGCGCCCGGCGCGGTTTCGCGCGCTGCTGGAGCGTTTCAGCGGCAAGCTGCCGGTGCCCGAAAGCCGCGCCCGCCTTCTGGCCGAGGCCGACCCGATGGCGCGTGCGGCGCCGCTGATCGGGTTGCGCAGCGCCCGGGAGATCGCCGAACGCATCGCGGCGCTGCGGGCCGATGCGCACGAGCCCCCCATCGGCGCCGGCGAAACCGAGCTGCTGGACCGGATCCTGGGCCTTGCCGCCAAGGCGCCCGCTGCCCTGGCCGCCCTGCGGGAAATGGCGCGCGACATGCCGGCGCTGGCCGAAAGCGTCGCCACCCTGGCTGCTCGGCTGGAGGCGCTCGACGGGCGCGGCATCGATGTGGCGGCGCTGGATTTCGAGGCCGGCTACGGGCGCAGTTCGATGGAATATTACGACGGCTTCGTTTTCGGCTTTTATGCCGAGGATCGCGCCGATCTGCCGCCCGTTGCCACCGGCGGGCGCTATGACGCGCTGACCCGGGTTCTGGGGCAGGGGCGTTCGATCCCGGCCGTGGGCGGGGTGATCCGCCCGGCCCTGCTGATGGAGTGCGCGCCATGACGCTGAAACTGGCGGTGCCCTCCAAGGGGCGGCTGATGGAGCGGACCTTCGAATGGTTTGCCGCGCGCGGCGTCGGTCTGCGCCGCACCGGCTCGGCGCGCGAATATGCCGGTGCGGTCGAGGGCGCGCCGGGGCTGGAACTGGTGCTGCTTTCGGCGGGCGAAATCCCGCGCGAACTGGCCGCCGGGCGGGTGCATCTGGGGGTGACCGGATCGGACCTCGTGCACGAGAAGCTGGCGCGCTGGGACAGCCGGATCGAGGCGCTTTCGGGGCTTGGCTTCGGGCGGGCCGATCTGGTGCTGGCGGTGCCCGCGGCCTGGGTCGATGTGAGCATTCTCGACGATCTCGATGCGGTGGCCGCGCAGTTCCGGGCCAACCACGGTTTCCGGCTGCGCATCGCCACCAAGTATCACCGCCTGGTGCGCGAATTCCTGCGCGCGCGGGGGGTGGCGGACTATCAGCTGGTGGACAGCCAGGGCGCCACCGAAGGCACGGTGAAGAACGAGACCGCCGAGGCGATCGCCGACATCACCTCGACCGGCGAGACACTCGGCGCCAACCACCTGAAGGTGCTCGACGACGGGCTGATCCACTCCAGCCAGGCGACGCTTTACGCCCTGCCCGAAGCGCGGCTGAGCGCCGGACAGGCGGAGATCCGGCGCGCGCTGGTCGCCCGGCTGGGGCTGTAGGCGATGCACCGCATCCGCTGCATCGCCTGGGATTTCGACGGGGTGCTGAACCGCAACGTGGTGAACGGGCGTTTCGTCTGGCAGGATCACCTGGAGGCCTTCGGCATCGACCGGCGCGCCTTCGAGGAATTCATGTTCGCCGACGGCTTCTGGCCGATCATGCGCGGCGAGGAAGACCTGCTGCACCGGCTGCAGCGCTTCTACGATCACGTGGGCCGGCGCTCGGATCCGCAGGAACTGCTGGACTACTGGTTCGAAACCGACGCGCGCCCCTGCCCTGAAATGCTGGCGCTGATGGAGCGCGCGGCGGCGGCCGGGCTGCGCCAGGTGATCGCGACGAACAACGAGCACCGCCGGTCCAGCTATATCGAAAGGGAAATGGGCTTTGCCGCCCGGGTCGAGCGGCTGTTTTCCTCGGGGCGGATGGGGGTGGCGAAACCCGATCCGGCCTATTTCCGCGCGATCGAGGCCGAGCTTGCCCTGGCGCCGGAACAGATCCTGTTTGTCGACGACTACGCCGAAAACGTGGCGGCCGCGGCCGCCTGCGGCTGGCAGGTCCACCATTTCCCCGAAGACGGGCACCGGGAACTGGCCGAACGCCTGGCGGCCATCCTTTGAGGCCGGGCGGTCAGCGCACCCCGATTTCGGCCAGCGCCGCGTTCAGTTCCGGCGGCAGGGTGGTTTCGCTCTGGCGTGCGCGGGGCAGGTCGGCGGGGGCGTTTTCCGGCTCCAGATAGCGCCAGCCCTGAAACGGGCGGCGCTGGGCTGCGCAGGTGCGCACCAGTTCCGGCGCCATGACCACGGCGCAGCGCCGGATGCCGTCATCGCCGATCAGCTCTTCCAGTGCGATGATCTTCTGGCGCGCCTGGATGACGCCCCTGATCACCCAGTACAGCGAACCGCCGCGCAGAATCTCGTCGGCGCGGCGCGGGAACATGCGGGTGACATGGCGGTTCGGCTCGCCCGGTGCATAGGTGCGCGTGCGGTAGTCGGCGAGATGCTCGACCGAGTCGATGCCAACGCAGAGTTTCACCAGGTTTACATGATCTGCCAATGATCACCCCAAGATATGGTGGAGGCCCCGGTGCGGCAGTTTAGCAGCATTCGTGCCGGCGGCAAGCCGGGCGGCGTTGACCGCGGGGCTGATCGGGCGTAGGCTCGTCCTCCCCGCCACGCTATTCAGGGTCGTGCCCATGAGCCGCTTTGCCGCGCCGATTGCCGAACAGATATGGGACATGAAATACCGCCTGAAAAAGGCGGACGGAACGCCGATCGACAAGAGCGTCGAGGACACCTGGCGACGCATTGCCCGGGCGCTGGCCGCCGTGGAGGACGATCCGGCGCTGTGGGAGGCGCGTTTTCTTGCCGCGCTGGAAGATTTCCGCTTCCTGCCGGCGGGCCGGATTACCGCCGGCGCCGGCACCGCGCGCAACGTGACGCTGTTCAACTGCTTCGTCATGGGCACCATCCCCGACAGCATGGGCGGCATCTTCGACAACCTCAAGGAAGCCGCGCTGACCATGCAGCAGGGCGGCGGCATCGGCTATGACTTTTCCACCATCCGCCCCAGGGGCGCCGATGTGAAAGGGGTGGCCGCCGATGCCTCGGGGCCGCTTTCGTTCATGGATGTGTGGGACGCCATGTGCCGCACCATCATGTCGGCCGGCAGCCGGCGCGGGGCGATGATGGCAACCATGGCCTGCGACCATCCCGACATCGAGGATTTCGTCACCGCCAAGTCCGACCCGGCCCGGCTGCGCAACTTCAACCTGTCGGTGCTGGTTTCGGACGCCTTCATGGATGCGGTGAAGGGCGACACGGGCTGGGATCTGACCTTCGAGGGGCGGGTTTACCGCACCGTGCGGGCACGGGACCTGTGGAACCGGATCATCCGCTCGACCTACGATTTCGCCGAGCCGGGCGTGATCTTCATCGACCGGATCAACGCCATGAACAACCTGGCCTGGTGCGAAACGATCCGCGCCACCAACCCCTGCGGAGAACAGCCCCTGCCGCCCTATGGCGCCTGCCTGCTGGGCTCTCTCAACCTGGCCCGGCTGGTGAGCGACCCTTTCACACGGGACGCATCCCTGGACGAGGCGTCTCTGGACGATCTCGTGCGGGTGGCGGTGCGGATGATGGACAACGTGGTGGACGTGTCGCGTTTTCCCTTGCCGCAGCAGGAGCAGGAGGCCCGCAGCAAGCGGCGGATCGGGCTGGGGGTCACCGGGCTGGCGGACGCCCTCCTGATGGTGGGGCTGCGCTATGGCTCCGAGGAGGCGGCGCGCCAGACCGAGCGCTGGTTGCACCGTATCGCCCGCGCCGCCTACCTGGCGTCGGTCGATCTGGCCCGAGAAAAGGGCGCGTTTGCGCTGTTCGAGGCCGCGCCCTTCCTGGCGAGCGGCAACATGATGCAGATGGACGAGGACGTGCGCGAGGCGGTGCGCGCACATGGCATTCGCAACGCGCTCTTGACCTCGATCGCGCCGACCGGCACCATCAGCCTTTATGCCGGCAATGTCAGCAGCGGCATCGAACCGGTCTTTGCCTATGGCTACACGCGAAAGGTGCTGCAGGACGACGGCTCGCGCACCGAGGAAGAGGTGGTGGATTACGCCGTGCAGCTGTGGCGCGAACGCTTCGGCGACAAGCCGCTGCCCGATCATTTCGTCGATGCGCAAAGTCTGAGCCCGCACGAACATGTGCGCATGCAGGCGGCCGCGCAGAAATGGGTGGATTCGTCGATTTCCAAGACCATCAACTGCCCCGAGGATATCTCGTTCGAGGATTTCGGCGATGTCTACATGGATGCCTGGGAACAGGGCTGCAAGGGCTGCACCACCTACCGGCCGAACGATGTGACCGGTTCGGTCCTGGCGGTGTCCGAGAACTCCGAAAGCACGCCCGAGGCCGATGCGGGTGCCGATGTCGTCTATATCTCGGAGCCGCTGGAGCGCCCGAAGGAGCTGGAAGGCACCACCTACAAGCTGCGCTGGCCGGAAAGCGAACACGCCATCTATATCACGGTCAACGATATCCTGGTGGGGGGGCGGCGCCGGCCGTTCGAGGTGTTCATCAACTCCAAGAACATGGAACATTTCGCCTGGACCGTGGCGCTGACGCGGATGATCTCGGCGGTGTTCCGGCGCGGCGGCGACGTGTCGTTCGTGGTGGAAGAACTGAAGGCGGTGTTCGACCCGCGCGGCGGTGCCTGGATGGAGGGGAAGTACATTCCCTCGATCCTCGCGGCCATCGGCGGTGTGATCGAGCGGCACCTGATCGAGATCGGTTTCATAGAGGGCGAGGGGCTGGGGCTGAAAAGCGACCCCAGGGCCGAGGTGGTGAACCTGGGCATGTCGCGTGGGCCGGCCTGCCCGGCCTGCGGCAGCTACGAGATGCGCATGGTCGAAGGGTGCATGACCTGCGCCAGTTGCGGGCATTCGAAATGCGGCTAGGGCGTGCCGGGGTCGCGCGCATCTGCGTGAAACGCCTGGTCGCCCTGTGACCTCGGGCCATGCGCGCAGTCATCGCCGGCGTGTCGCGGTGTCGCGGTGGCGCGTTCGCGGGGCCGGAAGTCGCCCGCCGGGAAATCGCCAACCGGGTAATTGCATGCCAGGGCAGTTTCTGCCGGTATCGAGGCGGTCGCGCCTGCCGATGCGGTGGTGGCCGGTGCGGTGGTGGCGGTCCCTGAAGGACTCGAACCCTCAACCTGCCGATTAGAAGTCGGCTGCTCTATCCAGTTGAGCTAAGGGACCGCTGGCGTCCTTTTGCGCAACTCCCGCCGCAAGTGCAAGGGAAACCCCCGCCATCCCGGGAAGGCCGCGCCGGGCCGAACGGCGCCTCGCAACCGCAAGCGCGCGGCGCTCAGTGGGTCCACACGGTGCGCCGTCCGGTGGCGAAGTTGTCGCCATAGCCGCCGGGGCGGATGTTGGGCCGGCGCCGGTGCGGCGCCATCACCTGTGCGTCGATGCCATGGCGGCGTGCGTATTCCAGCGCTTCGTCCTTGCTGTCGAAATACAGGCGCACCTGCGACTGGGTGTCGTCGGATGATGTCCAGCCCATCAGCGGGTCGATCTCTCGCGGTTTTTCGGCCGGGAATTCCAGGACCCATTTTCGGGTTCTGGCCGTGCCCGAAGACATGGCGGTTCTTGCTGGTCTGAAAATGCGGGCGGTCACGGCTCGGTCTCCAACTGATGCGGGGATGTTATCAGGGCAAATGGGCGCCAAGACAAGAGGCGCTGCGCGGATATCCGGCCGTTCAAGGGGTTTGGCTGCCGACCAGGCGTTAGGGAGCGAAGGGTGAGGTGGGTATTCGCATGGTCGGCAGCCGGTCTTGCTGCTTGCCCCTGCACGATACCCATCCTCAGGATGTATTGCAAGTATAAAATTCTCCTTAAGGTTGTATGGGCGGGGATGTGCATGGCCCCTGCGGAAATCCGCACGAGTCGCGCCCCGGCCATGGGGTGCGCCCCGGCCACGGGTCACGGCCCGGGCACGACTCGCGGCCGCGCGCGCAGAGGGCGTCAGGCGAACAGGCCGCGCGGGACGATCTTGAAATTCGGAAAGGCGACCGAGGGATCGAAATCGGGCATGTGGCCGGACAGGACCTCGCCCAGAACATGGCGGTAATCGGTGGTGATCGCGAGGTCCGCGCCATCGTCCAGCGCATCGTTGGCAAGCCCGGGCCATTCGCCCAGCATCTGCCC
>JALSRF010000407.1 GCA_026984895.1 Paracoccaceae bacterium | reverse complement strand
GAGGTGCTGTTCATCTGCGCCACCGACGAACACGGCACCCCGGCCGAACTGGCCGCGGCAAAGGCCGGCAAGCCGGTGGCCGACTATTGCGCCGAGATGCACGCGGCGCAGGCCGAGCTTGCCCGCGGCTTCCGCCTGTCGTTCGATCATTTCGGGCGTTCGTCAAGCGAACAGAACCGCGCGCTCACCCAGCATTTCGCCCGCCGGCTGGGGGAAAACGGGCTGATCGAGGTGGTGAGCGAAAAGCAGGTCTATTCACATACCGACAGGCGCTTCCTGCCCGACCGCTATATCGAGGGCACCTGCCCCAACTGCGGCTACGATCGCGCCCGCGGCGACCAGTGCGAGAACTGCACCAAGCAGCTGGACCCGACCGAGCTGATCGCACCTCGAAGCGCGATCTCGGGCGCGACCGACCTCGAGGTGCGCGAAACCAGGCATCTCTATCTGCGCCAGTCCAGGCTGCGCGACCGGCTCGATGCCTGGATCGCCTCGAAAACCGACTGGCCGGTGCTGACCACCTCGATCGCCAGGAAATGGCTGCATGACGGCGACGGGCTTCGGGACCGCGGCATCACCCGCGACCTGGACTGGGGCGTGCCGGCGCAGTTTCCCGGCGCGCCCTGGGAGGGAATGGAGGGCAAGGTCTTCTACGTCTGGTTCGATGCGCCGATCGAATACATCGGCGCCACCCACGAATGGGCCGATGCGCGCGGATTGTCGGAAAAGGACTGGAAACGCTGGTGGCGCACCGATGAAGGCGCCGAGGATGTTCGATATGTGCAATTCATGGGGAAGGACAACGTGCCCTTCCACACCCTGTCCTTCCCGGCCACGATCATGGGTTCGGACGAACCGTGGAAGCTGGTGGACTACATCAAGTCGTTCAACTACCTGAACTACGACGGCGGCCAGTTTTCCACCAGCCAGGGGCGCGGCGTGTTCATGGACCAGGCGCTGTCGATCCTGCCGGCCGACTACTGGCGCTGGTGGCTGCTGAGCCACGCGCCGGAAAACTCGGACAGCGAATTCACCTGGGAAAACTTCCAGACCTCGGTCAACAAGGACCTGGCCGACGTTCTGGGCAACTTCGTCTCGCGCGTCACCAAGTTCTGCCAGGCGCGCTTTGGCGCGTCGGTGCCCGAGGGCGGAGAATGGGGCGCCGCCGAAATGGCGCTGATCGACGAGCTTTCGCGCCGGCTTGCCGCCTATGAGGGCCACATGGACGCCATCGAGATCCGCAAGGCGGCGGCGGAACTGCGCGCCATCTGGGTGGCGGGCAACGAATACCTGCAATCGGCTGCCCCCTGGGCGGCCTTCAGGGACGATCCGGCGCGCGCCGCCGCCATCATCCGGCTGGCGCTGAACCTGATCGCGCTTTACGCTGTGCTCTCGGCCCCGTTCATCCCCGATGCCGCGGCCGCGATGCTGGCGGCGATGAACGCCGCCGACGCCCCCTGGCCCGCGGATGTGGAGTCCGCGCTTTCGGCGCTGCCGGCAGGTCACGAATTCTGCGTGCCTGACGTGCTGTTTGCCAAGATCAGCGACGAACAGCGCGAAGACTGGCAGGCGCGTTTCGCCGGCCGGCGCGCCTAGGCCATGGGGCGCGCCTCGGGGGCACGCATCCGTGTTTTCGCGGTTTTCGCGCGATGCCGCGTTTCCCGGGCCTCGCCGGTCCGGGAAGCCCGGAGGAAGCGCCGGGGACGCTCGGGGGACGCTCGGGGGACGCTCAGGCGAAGCTCGGGGCCGGTTCGCGCTTTCGGGCGAGTTGCCTCAGCG
>JALSRF010000406.1 GCA_026984895.1 Paracoccaceae bacterium | reverse complement strand
CACACCGCTCTGGTAGCCATCCAGCGTCTGCTGGATCAGGTCGCGAAGCTGCTGGGCGATGATGCCGCGGTCGCGGTTCAGGATCGGTGCCAGTTTCGAGCGCGCGATGATCTCGCGCATGGCCGATTCGGATACCGCACGGATGGTTTCGCGGGGCTCGGCCAGGTTGAAGAGAAACAGTTTCGGATCGGAAATGTTCCAGATCACCTGAAAGTCGATATCGACGATGTTTTCATCACCGGTCAGCATCAGCCCCTCATCAGAGCCGGTGCCGATATCCTCGCGGTTTTCCAGCGTCACCGGCAGGATTTCCTTGGTGACAAAGGGCCAGGGCGCGAAGTTGAGCCCCTCGGTCCCGGTATCGTAATACTTGCCGAACAGCAGTTCCACCGACTGTTCCGAGGTGTCCACCCGGTAAAACGACGCGAACACCCACAGAAGCGCCAGCGCCAGCACGCCAAGCGCCACGGTGCCGCGCCCGAAGCTGGGCCCGCCCCCGCCGCTGCCCTTGCCCGAGCCGCCGCCCCCGCCCATGAGCACGCGCAGCTGCTCCTGGCCTTTTCTCACGATCCTGTCGATATCGGGGATCTGCGGGTCCGAGGGGCGCCGCCCGCCGCCGCGGTTGTCGTCATCTCCGCCCCCGCCACCGCGGTTGCCGCCGCCCCAGGGGCCGCCGTTGTCACTGGCCATGCTGGCTCTTTCCTCTCGCAGACATTGCTTCGTCCATACCTGTGCACAATTGCCCGAAAATCAAGCTTTTCGCACCGGTTCCTTCATTAGCACGATTTCTTCCGCCATTGTCGGATGCACCGCAACCGTCCTGTCGAAATCTTCCTTGGTCGCCCCCATTCCGATGGCGATGGCCACCATCTGGATCATTTCGGCGGCCCCGGGCGAAATGATGTGACAGCCCAGGATCTTGCGCGACCTGGCGCAGACGATGAGCTTGAACAGAACCCGTTCGCTGCCATCGATGAACGAGGTCTGCATGGGGCGGAACGGGGCCGAGTAGACCTCGATCGGGCGTTCGTCACGGGCCTGTTCCTCGGTCAGGCCGATGCTGGCATATTCCGGCTGGGTAAACACCGCCGAGGCGACAAGGGAATGGTCCACGCGGGTCGGGTTGCCCTTGAACACCGTTTCGACAAAGGCCGCGCCTTCGCGGATCGCCACCGGCGTCAGGTTGACCCGGTCGGTCACGTCGCCGACCGCGTGGATCGAGGGCACCGAGGTCTGCGAATAGTCATCGACCACCACCTGCCCCCAGCGCCCCAGTTCGACACCGGCCTCCTCCAGCCCCAGGCCCCGGGTGTTGGGCTTGCGCCCGGTGGCATAGATCACCGCATCGAAGGTCGCTTCGCGCCCGTCGGTCGCCTTCACCCAGATGCCGTCAGCGCGCTTTTCCATGCGCTCGACATCGGTGCCCACATGCAGGTTCACGCCCTGGCGGCGAATCAGTTCGGCGACATGGCCGCGCGCCTCGTCATCGAAGCCGCGCAGAACCTGGGCCCCGCGATAGTATTGCGAGGTTTCGACACCCAGCCCGTTGAAGATGCAGGCGAATTCGCAGGCAATATAGCCCCCGCCCACGATCAGCGCACGTCTTGGCAGCGTTTCCATCAGGAACACGTCATGCGAGGTCCAGACCAGATCGCGCCCGGGAACGTCCGGCACGAAGGCCGTGCCGCCGGTCGCCACCAGAATGTGTTCGGCGCTGAAACTTCGACCGTCCGCCAGTTCCACGCTGTGCGGGCCGCGCACCACGGCGCGCTGGTCGAAAATCTCCACGCCGGGACGCTGAAGGTTGGTGC
>JALSRF010000405.1 GCA_026984895.1 Paracoccaceae bacterium | reverse complement strand
GGTCCTCGATTTCGTCCCGGAAATTGCGGATCAGCCCCTGAACGGGCCAGGCCGCCGCATCGCCAAGCGCGCAGATGGTGTGGCCCTCGACCTGCCTGGTCACATCCAGCAGCATGTCGATTTCCTCGATTTCGGCCTCCCCGGTGACCAGCCGGTCCATCACCCGCATCATCCATCCGGTGCCCTCGCGGCAGGGCGTGCACTGGCCGCAGCTTTCGTGCTTGTAGAAATGCGACAACCGCGCGATCGCCTTGATGATGTCGGTGCTCTTGTCCATCACGATCACCGCCGCCGTGCCCAGCCCCGAGCCGAGCTCGCCCCGCAGGTAGTCGAAATCCATGATCGCATCGCGCATGTTCTCGCCGCGCACCACCGGCACCGAAGAGCCCCCCGGGATCACCGCCTTGAGGTTGTCCCAGCCGCCGCGAATGCCGCCGCAGTGCCGCTCGATCAACTCTTCGAAGGGGATCGACATGGCCTCTTCCACCACGCAGGGGTTGTTCACATGGCCCGAGATCGCAAACAGCTTGGTGCCGGCGTTGTTGGGGCGGCCAAAGCCTGCGAACCATTCCGGCCCGCGGCGCAGGATGGTGGGAACCACCGCGATGCTTTCGACGTTGTTGACCGTGGTCGGGCAGCCGTAAAGCCCGGCGCCGGCGGGAAACGGCGGCTTCATGCGCGGCATCCCCTTCTTGCCTTCGAGGCTTTCGAGCAGCGCGGTTTCCTCGCCGCAGATATAGGCGCCGGCGCCGTGGTGCAGGTAGAGGTCGAAATCCCAGCCCGATTTCGCGGCATTCCTGCCCAGCAGCCCGGCATCGTAGCAGGCGTCGATCGCCGCCTGAAGCGCTTCGCGTTCGCGGATGTATTCGCCACGGATGTAGATGTAGGCGCTATGCGCCCCCATGGCGAAAGAGGCGATCAGCGCGCCCTCGATCAGCGTGTGCGGATCGTGGCGCATGATCTCGCGGTCCTTGCAGGTGCCCGGTTCGCTTTCGTCGGCGTTGATCACCAGATAGGCGGGGCGCCCGTCGCTTTCCTTCGGCATGAAGGACCATTTCAGACCGGTGGGAAAGCCGGCGCCGCCGCGCCCGCGCAGCCCCGAGGCCTTCATCTGCTCGATGATCCAGTCGCGGCCCTTCTTGATGATCCCGGCGGTGCCGTCCCAGTGGCCGCGCGCCCGCGCCCCGGCCAGCGTGCGGTCGTGCATGCCGTAGAGGTTGGTAAAGATCCGGTCCTGATCCTTCAGCATCTTGTCTTTCCTACATGTCCCGGCGCGCGCGCCAGATTTGATAGATCACCACCATCGACCAGAAGAACGCCGCCAGCGCCGCCAGATCGAACAGGATCGCGTATCGCCCCGGCAAGCCCAGCTGCCGGCCGATGAACTGGGCCCCGAGCCAGGCGATCATGGTCGCCGCGATGACCACGGACACCATGCGCATCTTGCGCGCAATCGCCTGTTCCCGCTCTGGATCCAATCCGTTTTCTCCCGGTTCGTCCGTCCTGCCCGACCCCGCCCTGGCGGCGCCGGGCCCTGACGGGCCGTGCCCTAGTAGACCTTGCCCTTGTCAACGCGCCTGGAAAACTCGGTCTCACCGCCTTTCGCCAGCACCTTGGCCTGCGCCACCCAGTCGTCACGGCTGACCCGGCCCTTGAACCCTTCGAGATGGTCGTCAACCCAGGCGACTTCCTTCTTGCGCCAGCCGGCGATCTGATCGAAATGATAGACCCCGAGGCTGTTCAGAAGCTTTTCCAGCTTCGGACCGACGCCCTTGATCTTCTTCAGGTCGTCACCCTTGCCGTCGCGCGGACCATCCAGAAGCTCGGGCTTGCCGTCGGCGGCCACGGGGCGCCTTTCGGCCTTGGGCGCGGCGGCGGGCTTGGCCTTTGCTTGGGACTTGGCCGCGGGAGCGGGCGCCTCTGGGGCGGCTTCCGGCGCGGTTTCGGGGGCGGTTTCGGGGGCGGTTTCGGGGGCGGTTTCGGGCGCTGCGGCCGGTTTCGCCGCCGGTTCGGGGCGCGGCTCGGCCTTCGTCACCGGCGCCTCTGCCACCGGCGCGGACGCGGTATCGCCATGCGCCGAGGCATCCTGCGCCGAAACCGCGCCCGAGGCCGCAGCAGACGCGACCGCGGCGCCTGCCGAAGCGGACGAGGCATCTTGCGCGGTCATGCGCGCCGGGCCGGATGGCGAGGCGGCGATGTCGTCCCCGTCCCCCCGATAAAACCCGATCCACAGCAGGATCGCCACCAGCAGCGCAATCAGGATCGCCAGCAGCAAGGCAGGCCAGAACGCGTAACTTGCGATGAACTTCAGGACGAGAAAGGCCAGGATGCCCACCAGGATGGCCAGCCCCCAGATCTTCCCGGAATTGTTTGCGGTGTTACTCATGTCGTTCTCTCCTCGTGATGTCACTTGTCAGGTCCTGCTGCCCTTTTATCGCTTTGCCCGGTCTAATATTTCGCGCGTCTGGAAAATTCGGTCTGGCCACCGGCGGCCAGGATCCGTGCCTGTTCGACCCAACCATCCCGGCTGACCCGCCCCTTGAACCCTTCCAGGTTCCGATCGACCCAGGCGACCTCTTCCTCACCCCAGCTGGCAACCTGATCGAAATGATAGAACCCAAGTGAATTCAAGAGCTTCTCCAACTTCGGCCCGACGCCCTTGATCATCTTCAGGTCATCCGCGCCGGACTTGCGCGGCGCTTTGAGCGCCCGCGGCTTCCGTGGAGCAGCGGCACCGGCATTGGCATTGGCATCGGCATTGGCACCGGGCGCCGACCGCCGGCCCGTCGCCTTTTGCGCCGGCGGCTTCGCGGGCTTTTTTGCGGGTTTCTTCGCGGGTTTCTTCGCGGCTTTGCTTGCCGCCGTCGCGCCGGAAGCGGCCGATGCGCCGGACGGCTTGTCGGCGGCCGCCTTCGGTGCGCCGGCCCGTCCCTTCCTGGCCGAACCGCCCGCCGCAGCCGCCTCTTCAGCCGCTTCTTCAGCCCCCGGCGCGCGCGCGTTCTGCCAGGGCGTCTCCAGCGCCACCTCGGTGCCGTCGATGCGCTTGATCGTGTCGCCGATGTCGTGGGCGCGCTGGACACTGGCGTTGTACTGGGTGCGGCCGCTTTCGTGTTCGGTCAGGCTGGTCAGCCCGGCCAGAGGCTCGGCCGCGTAGCGCCCGTTCTGAGGCCCCGGCGTGGGCACCCGCCCGGCGGCCATCTCGTCGATGATCTCGCCCAGGCGTTCTGCTGTCAGGTCCTCGTAGTAATCCTTGCCGATCTGCGCCATGGGCGCGTTGGAACAGGCGCCGAGACACTCGACCTCTTCCCAGCTGAACTTGCCGTCAGCCGAAAGCTGGTGCGGCTGCGGCGCGATCCTTTCGCGGCACACCCCGATCAGGTCCTCGGCCCCGCAGATCATGCAGGAGGTGGTGCCGCAAACCTGGATATGTGCCACGGATCCAACCGGTTGCAGCTGGAACATGAAGTAGAAGGTGGCGACCTCGAGAACCCGGATATAGGCCATGCCCAGCATGTCGGCGACATGTTCGATCGCCGGCCGAGTCAGCCAGCCTTCCTGCTCCTGCGCGCGCCACAGAAGCGGGATCACCGCGCTGGCCTGCCGGCCCTCGGGATATTTCGTGATCTGCGCTTCGGCCCAGGCCCGGTTGGCGGCGGTAAAGGCAAAACTGTCCGGCTGTTCGGGGTGAAGGCGGCGTAGCATCTCAGGCGGCTCCGGCGTTGAAGTGGACGATCAGAGCGGCCAGGGCAATGACCGCCGACAGGGTTGCCGAAAACACATGTTTCACGAACGGCTTGCCATGGCGCGCATAGATCCAGGCGTCATGGGCGGCGCTCAGGCCGGTTGCGGCAAAGATGAAGGCAATCAGCCCCGGGTTGCCGTTGTAAAGCGCCCCCGCCATGATCAGCGCCATGGCGACATAGCGGTTGGCCATGACCTCGGGCAGGTTCTCGGCCTCGTGCGTGGCGAAGGTCAGCCCGCGTCCGGGCGCCCACAGGAACAGGACCGCCAGCCAGATCACGATGCCGGTCATCGCCAGCGCCAGCAGGTAAACCGGTAACGGAAGCGTGCTCATCGGTCGATCTCCCCGAAGACCACGTCCATGGTGCCGATGATCGCCGCCACATCGGCCAGCATGTGCCCCCTGGAAACGTGGTCCATGGACTGCAGATGCGCAAAGCCCGGCGCGCGCAGCTTGACCCGGTAGGGCTTGTTGGTGCCGTCGGCCACCAGATACACGCCGAATTCGCCCTTTGGCGCCTCCACCGCCGCGTAGACCTCGCCGGCGGGGACGTGAAACCCCTCGGTATAGAGCTTGAAGTGATGGATCAGTGCCTCCATCGAGCGTTTCATCTCCCCCCGCCGGGGGGGCGCCAGCTTGCCGCGCGCCAGCACCTCGCCCGGTTCCTGACGCAGTTTCTCGATCGCCTGAAGGATGATGCGCGTGCTTTCGCGCATCTCTGCCATGCGCACCAGATAACGGTCGTAGCAGTCGCCGTTGCGCCCGACGGGGATCTGGAAATCGAACTCGTCATAGCATTCGTAGGGCTGGGCGCGGCGCAGATCCCAGGCCAGCCCGGAGCCCCGCACCATCACCCCGGAATAGCCCCAGTCCAGGATGTCCTGCTCGCTCACCACGCCGATATCGACGTTGCGCTGCTTGAAGATGCGGTTTTCGGTCAGCAAGCCTTCGAGATCGTCGATATGGGCGGGAAACGCATGGGCCCAGGCTTCGATGTCGTCCAGCAAGGCGGGCGGCAGATCCTGATGAACCCCGCCGGGACGGAAATAGGCGGCATGCAGGCGCGCGCCCGAGGCGCGCTCGTAAAACACCATCAGCTTTTCGCGTTCCTCGAAGCCCCAGACCGGCGGCGTCAGCGCGCCGACATCCAGCGCCTGGGTGGTGACGTTCAGCAAATGGTTCAGCACCCGCCCGATTTCCGAATAGAGCACCCGGATCAGGCTGGCGCGGCGCGGCACCCGGGTGCCGGTCAGCTTTTCGATGGCCAGGCACCAGGCGTGTTCCTGGTTCATCGGCGCCACATAGTCGAGCCGGTCCAGATAGGGCAGGTTCTGCAGATAGGTGCGGCTTTCCATCAGCTTTTCGGTGCCGCGGTGCAAAAGCCCGATATGCGGATCGGCGCGCTCGACCAGTTCGCCGTCAAGCTCCAGCACCATCCGCAACACCCCGTGCGCGGCAGGGTGCTGGGGGCCGAAATTGATGTTGAAGTTGCGGATCTTCTGTTCGCCCAGCGGCGCTTCGTCGAAACTTCCGTCCATCACACGCTCCCCTCCGGCATGTTGGCGCGCCAGGCCTCCGGCACGCGGCCGAGCGTCCTGTTCACATAGTCGTATTGCGGGGCCAGCCATGTCTGCGCATGAAGGCGCTGGCGCTCTTTCATCGGCAGATCGGGCCCGCGGTGCACCCGCAGCGCAACCGGCGCCGGATGCGGGCGAATCCCCAGAAAGGCGCACAGGCGTTCCGCTGTCGTCTGGGTGAAGAGATCCTCGAAGAACAGCACCAGAAGCTGGCCGGGGCGCAGCGCCGCGTGCAGCCTCTGAAGCGTGCCCGCATAGTCCCCGCGCGCGCGCACGCCCGCCAACTCGCCCCGGCCGAACCGCCAGAACAGCCGGCGCACGCGGGCAAACAGCGCATCCTCGCCGCCCGCACCGCGCAGGGCAATCATCTTCAGATGAGACCACAGCCGCGCCACCGGATCGCGCAGGATGTAGACAAAGCGCGTGACCGGCGCCAGCGACGACATCATCGCCAGACGCGCGGCCGACAAAAGGCCGTAGGCCGGCGTGACATCGCCCACCAGGCGCGCCGCCCCCAGCCCGTGGCGCAGATAGGCCAGATAGGCCTCGGTATTTTCGGCCTCTTCGCGGTGCAGCGCGATCAGCGCACGCAGATCGTCAACGTCGTCGGGCGCAGGCGCGCCAGGGCCAGCGACAGGGCCAGAGGCAGAGGCAGAGGCAGCGGCAGAGCCGGGGCCCGCGCCGGTCCCCGACAGCAGCCGATCGAGCCGCGCCTCGAAGGCCTTCAGGTGCCAGGCGCGTTCGCCCAGATCCCGGGCGTCGAAATAGTGCAGTTCCTTCACCGACCGCAGGTGGCAGTCCGGATGCGCGCGCAGGTATTCATACAGCCAGCCCGTGCCCGCCTTGGCCGCGCCGACGCAAAACACGAGCCCGGGCCCGAACGGCAGGGTCGGCACATCAACGGCCATTCGCGCCCCCCTCGCCATCGGGCCTGAAGGCGATGACCCACAGCAGGACAAGCGCCGCCAGCGGAAACAGCGCGACCAGCGAAACCCAGGCCGGGATGCCGAAGCGCGGCAGAATGCGCCAGAACGGCACGATCACCAGCGCCGCAAAGACCAGCGGCCACAGCAACCCGCCCCCCATGACCCCGAAGCCGTAGCCCATCATCATGGCGCATCCTCCTGCTTCTCGTCGCCGGGCAGGATGTATTTCGCGCCTTCCCAGGGCGACATGAAATCGAACTGCCGGTATTCCTGGGTCAGCTTGACCGGTTCGTAGACGACGCGCTTGTTCACCTCGTCATAGCGCACCTCGGTATAGCCCGTGGTCGGGAAATCCTTGCGCAGCGGATGCCCGCGAAAACCGTAATCCGTCAGGATGCGGCGCAGATCGGGATGGCCCGAGAACAGGATGCCGAACAGATCGAACACCTCGCGTTCGTACCAGTTGGCGCCGGCAAAGACCGAACTGATGGAGGGCGCCATCTCGTCTTCGCGCACCCGGGTCTTCACGCGGATGCGGTGGTTCTGAAACATCGACAGGAAATGATAGACCAGATCGAAGCGGGCCTCGCGCCCGGGATGGTCCACCGCCGTGATGTCCACCAGAGTCGAAAACCGGCAGGCACGGTCGGTCTTGAGGAATTCGACGAAGCCCGGCAGCGAGGGCAGCGTGATTTCCAGCGTCAGCTCGCCAAGCTCCACCTGCCTGGAGAGCACGCAATCGGGTCGGCGGGCCTCGATATGAGCGCCCAGTTCCTCCATCGCGCGGGTCTGGTCGTCCTGCATTGCCTACCTCACGATCGTGCCGGTGCGCCGGATCTTGCGTTGCAGAAGCAAGGTTCCGTAAAGCAGTGCCTCGGCCGTGGGCGGGCAGCCGGGCACATAGACATCCACCGGCACGATCCGGTCGCAGCCGCGCACCACCGAATAGGAATAGTGATAATACCCGCCGCCGTTGGCGCAGCTTCCCATCGAGATCACGTAGCGCGGCTCGGGCATCTGGTCGTAAACCTTGCGCAGCGCCGGGGCCATCTTGTTGGTCAGCGTGCCGGCGACGATCATCAGGTCGCTCTGGCGCGGGCTGGCGCGCGGCGCGGTGCCGAAGCGCTCCAGGTCGTAGCGCGGCATCGCGGCGTGCATCATCTCGACCGCGCAGCAGGCCAGGCCGAAGGTCATCCAGTGCAGGCTGCCGGTGCGCGCCCAGTTGATGATGTCCTCGGTCGAGGTCACAAGAAAGCCCTTGTCCTGCAGGTCCCGGTTCATCGCCCGCACGGTGACTTCCTTGTCGGCGCCGGCGTGATTGGCGGCGGTGCTTACTGCCATTCCAGCGCCCCTTTTTTCCATTCATAGGCAAAGCCCACGGTCAGAACCGCAAGAAAGACCATCATCGACCAGAACCCGATGAGCCCGAGGTCCCGGAAGGCGACGGCCCAGGGAAACAGGAAGGCAATCTCCAGGTCGAAGATGATGAACAGGATGGCGACAAGATAGAAGCGCACGTCGAATTTCATGCGCGCATCGTCAAAGGCATTGAACCCGCATTCATAGGCGCTGAGCTTCTCCGGGTCCGGGTGCCGCACGGCAATGATCACGGCTGCCAGAACCAGAACCAGCCCCAGCGCGACCGCCACGGCCAGAAGAATGACGATGGGAAGGTATTCGCGAAGCATCTCTTCCAAGGTTGGCTCCTGTCATGGGTGGCGCCTGCCACGATCCCCGCTCGGTTTAGCGCCGTGCCACGGCAGGGTCAACCGAGGCACGCTGCACAAGACCGGGGTTTTGCACCGGAATGCAAGCCGAAAATCCCCCGTCTTGCCGCCTTTTGCGCCCCGCGGCGCCCGGCGGGCGAAATCGCGCCGCCGCCGCCCCCCCAACAGCGCTTCGCCCAGGCCCGTGCCGCCGGTATCGCCGGCTCATTGCGCCGTCGCCCAGGGCGCCGGTTCGCGGGCGAAGAACGCCGCGATCCCGTCGCGCGCCTCGTCGCTTTCCCAGCGCGCCAACAGCGCCGCGACGGTCGTCTCGATCACCGCCTCGTCGATCGTCGGCCCGAGCGCGCGGACCAGCGCCTTGGCCTCGGCCACCGCGCCGGGGGCGCAGGCCAGGTAGGCCGTGGCCTCGGCCAGCGCCGCCTCGGCCAGCGCCGCCGCCGGCACCGTGCGCGCCACCAGGCCCAGCGCCACCGCTTCTGATGCGTCGAACATGCGCGCCGACATGAACACGCGCCGGGCCCGCGCCGGGCCCATCCGCGCCACCACATAGG
>JALSRF010000404.1 GCA_026984895.1 Paracoccaceae bacterium | reverse complement strand
GCAGCGCCCGGGCTATGCCTATTCCAAGTCCATGCGCGCCGCCGGCGAGGCCGGGCTGGTCTGGAGCCAGGAAAAGATCATCGACTACCTGGCCGACCCGACGAAATACCTGCGCCGGGTTCTGGACGATCCGAAAGCCAGGGCGAAAATGACCTTCAAGCTGAAGAAAGAGGACGACCGGCGCGCGGTTGCGGCCTATCTGGGCAGTTTTTCGCCGGCCCAGGCCGGGATGGAACCGGTGGGGCCGACGCAGTTCTGCATCGTCAACGCGGCCCACGACAAGCTGTTCTTTGCCGTCGAAACCCGCGAGGGCGAACGCGCCTTCTCGGCGCTTGCGCCGGGCGAACGGCTGTGTTCGGCAAAGACCGCGGCCGCCGACGGCGTTGTCAGCGTGTTCAAGGACGAAAGCGGCTTCGAGGGCTGCTCGCGCATCATCCCGACCGGGCACGCCGAAGAGATGCGCGAATATGCCGAGTTCGACCGCTGCCGCTGGAGTTCCCAGGAAGGCGGCTGAGCCAAGCCGATGCGCCAGCTGAACATGTGACATCGCCCCCGCCGGCCATCGCCCCCGCCGCCCATCGCCCCCGCCGCCCATCGCCCCGGCACGGCCGCGCCCCGGGGGCGCAGCGCGCGCGGCCCCACGCGGGCCCTGGCGCCGGGGCAACGGCACCGGCATTGCATGCGCTGGCGCATGCGACGGCGCATGCGACGGCGCGTTCTGCGCAGCAGGCGGCGCATTCAGTGCCTTTCCTTGGCACGAAATCCCGCTATTGTCGGCGCACAAAAGAACTGGCGGCAGGACATGAGCAAGGATCCCCTCGTGATTTTCACCCCTTCCGGCAAGCGGGGGCGCGTTCCCGCCGGAACGCCGGTGCTGGAGGCCGCGCGCCGGCTGGGCGTGGACCTCGACAGCGTGTGCGGCGGACGCGGCATCTGCTCCAGGTGTCAGGTCACGCCGGGCCGGGGCGAATTTCCGAAACACGGGCTGAGCGTGGCAGAGGACGCGCTGTCGCCCTGGAACGCGGTCGAAGAGCGCTACCGCAGCAAGCGCGGCCTGAAACCGGGCCGGCGCCTGGGCTGCCAGGCGCGAATCGAGCGCGACGTGGTGATCGACGTGCCCCCCGAAAGCCAGGTGCACAAGCAGGTGGTGCGCAAGGCCGCCAGCGCGCGCAAGGTGGTCATGGATCCGGCCACGCGGCTGTTTTACGTCGAGGTCAGCGAACCGGACATGCACGAGCCGACCGGCGATCTGGAGCGCCTGCGCGCGGCGCTGTCCAGCCAGTGGCAGATCGACGACATCAGCGTGGATACGGCCGTGCTGCAAAAGCTGCAGCCGGCGTTGCGCAAGGGCAAACGCGCGGTGACGGTGGCGCTTTTTCGCGGCCATGACGACCCCCGCGAACGCCTGGTCGATATCTGGCCCGGGCTCCACGAGGGGCGGCTTTACGGGCTGGCCATCGACCTTGGCTCTACCACCATCGCCGCCCATCTGTGCGCTCTGGACAACGGCGAGGTGCTGGCCTCGGGCGGCGCGATGAACCCGCAGATCCGCTTTGGCGAGGACCTGATGAGCCGGGTCTCCTATGCGATGATGAACCCGGGCGGGGCGCGGGAAATGACCGCGACGGTGCGCGAGGCGCTCGATGCGCTGGCGCGCGAGGTGGCGACCGAGGCCGGGGTGGAGACGGCCGCCATCGTCGAGGCGGCGATCGTGTGCAACCCGGTGATGCACCATCTTCTGCTGGGGATCGACCCGGTAGAACTGGGCCAGGCGCCCTTTGCGCTGGCCACCTCGGATTCGGTCTCGCTGGCGGTG
>JALSRF010000403.1 GCA_026984895.1 Paracoccaceae bacterium | reverse complement strand
TGCTGATGGGCGGGGCCTATTTCGAGGTCGGCAATATCACCCCCGCCGCCGAGTTCAACATCTACGTCGATCCCGAGGCGGCGGCGATCGTCTTCGGCTCCGGGGCGCCTCTTGTGGTCATGCCGCTTGACCTGACCCACCAGGCGCTGGTGACCGCCGAGCGCGTCGCCGCCTTCCGCGCGCTGGGCACGCGCGTTGGCGAGGTGGTGGCCGGCTGGACCCATTTCTTCGAGCGTTTCGACCTTGCCAAATACGGCTCTGAAGGGGCGCCGCTGCACGATCCGACGGTCATCGGCTATCTTCTGGCGCCCGCGCTCTATTCCGGGCGTCACATCAATGTCGAGATCGAGACCGCCAGCGATCTGACCCGCGGCATGACCGTTGCCGACTGGTGGGGCGTGACCGACCGGCCGGCCAACGCCACCTTCATGGGCCGGATCGATCACGACGGCTTTTTCCGCCTGCTGACCGAACGTCTGGCGCGGCTGTGAGCGCCGCGCTTCACCTGTGCGGGCCATCCGATCTTGAGCGGCTGCTGGCGCTTTCGTCCGCCTGTCGCGACGAGACGCACGACGGGCTGGATGCGGAGGCGCTGCGTGCCGTTCTGGAACCGCTCTTGCGGGGGCTGCCGCAGGGGGCTGCCTATCTGATCGGGCCGAGGCTCGCCCCGGTGGGCCATGTCATCCTGTCGTTCGGATACGCGGTAAGACTGGGCGGACTTGTGGCCGGTATCGACGAGTTCTACATCCGTCCGGCGCTGCGCGGGCGCGGCATGGGCGGCGACGTGCTGGGCAGCCTGGCGGCGGCACTGTCCGGGCATGGGGTGCGGGCGCTGCGCGTGGAGGTGCCCGCGGCCGCGGCAGGGCGCGCCCTGTTCACGACGGCGGGATTTCGCCCGCACGAGGTTACGCACCGCCTGATTCGCATGATAGGCTGAGACCATGAACGCGCAGCCCCCGATCCCCTTCGACAACAGTTTCGCCCGCCTGCCAGGGCGCCTTTTCGCGGCTCAGCCCCCGACCCCGGTGCGCAGCCCCGAAAGGCTGGCGGTCAACCTTGAGCTCGGGCGCGCGCTGGGGATCGACGCCGACTGGCTGCGCAGCGACGCGGCCACGCTTGTCTTTGCCGGAAACGCGCTGCCTGACGGGGCCCAGCCCCTGGCGCAGGCCTATGCCGGGCATCAGTTCGGCGGCTGGGTCGCGCAGCTTGGCGACGGGCGCGCGGTGCTGCTGGGCGAGGTGGTGGACCTTGAGGGCGTTCGACGCGACATCCAGTTGAAGGGGGCCGGGCGCACGCCGTTTTCGCGCGGCGGCGATGGCCGCGCCTGGATCGGGCCGGTGCTGCGCGAATATGTGGTCAGCGAGGCCATGCACGCGCTTGGCATCCCCACCACCCGGGCGCTGGCCGCCGTGGCCACCGGCGAAACGGTGATGCGCGAACGCCCGCTGCCCGGGGCGGTGCTGTGCCGTGTCGCCTCCAGTCACCTGCGCGTGGGCACGTTTCAGTATTTCGCCGCCCGGCGTGATCTCGAGGCCCTTCGCGCCCTCGCCGATCATGCCATTTCGCGGCACTATCCGCAGGCCGGTGGCGCGCTTGGCCTGCTGGAAGCGGTGGTCGAGGCCCAGGCCCGGCTGATTGCCCGCTGGATGGCAGTCGGCTTCATTCACGGGGTGATGAACACCGACAACATGGCCATTTCCGGCGAAACCATCGACTACGGCCCCTGCGCCTTCATGGACCGTTACCACCCGGAAACGGTGTTTTCATCGATCGACAGGATGGGGCGCTACGCCTATCGCAATCAGCCCGAGATCGCC
>JALSRF010000402.1 GCA_026984895.1 Paracoccaceae bacterium | reverse complement strand
CATCGGACAGCAGATAGGGCGCCGGCGTGGCGTGGCTGAACAGCGGCCTGCCGTTGTCCCCGCCTTCGCCCTCCGGCGCCACCGGCGCCACCGGCGGCGTGTTTTCCGGCGGCCTTGCCGCCCTGAACGCCGGCCGGTCGGCGGGATCGGCGCGCGGCGCGGCGCCGTCCTGCGATTCGCCCGCTCCGGCGGGCGCCGCCGTATCGACAACACCGAAGGCCGCACGCCCCCGCGCAAGGTTCGCTTCGGGCTCGCTGCCGTCGGGCTCCCAGTCGTCGTTCACCCGCGACACCGCTGCTTCCAGCTGGGCTATGCGTTCTTCCAGCGAAACCGAGGCCCCCTTGCCGGCGGCCGGCTCCGGTGCACGCGCCGCGGCTTCGCGGCGCTGCCGCATCAGCGTCAGTTCACGTTTCCAGGCCTGTTCCATCGCCTCGAAACGGCTTGCCGCCTCTTGCAGAGCGTCCTCGTTTTCCAGTGTCGTTTCAATTGGTTGAGCCGTTTTCCCGCCGGGTTCTCCGGCCTGGCCGGCACCCGGGGGCGTGCCCGGCCGGGCATCGCTGTCCCCGGCGATCCCCGCAAGGCTGCGCGCTTCGGCCGCGCCGGCGTCCGGCCGGCTGTCCGGGGCTTCCTCGGCGCCCGGGTCAAGCAGCGGAAGCCCGTCATCGGTCACCCGCAGCGCGGGCGTCAGCACCAGACGGTCGGGTCCGGCCGTGTCCGGTGCGCCGTCATTCTTTCTGTCTGACACAAGCCGTCTGACCGAAGTCAGAACCTGGTCGGTTTCAATTTTTGCCATGCAATCAACGGTCGCCAGTAACACTGCCCCACGCGACATTGTAGCCAAATCGGCGCGCGTGCACAACAACCGCCCGCGCCGGGCTCAATTCCTTCCCAAGGCCTTGAGCACGCCGTCAAGGCGCTGGCCCTCGGGGCTGACCCGGTAGGCAGGCGCCCTTGAAACGGCGTTGTAATAGGCCTGCGGATCGTATACCGGCACACCGAGCTTAAGATGTTCGGCGCTCAGAATTCCCATTGCAGACAGCAGGTTATACACCGCCAGATACCGGTCCGTGCCGGCAGACACCCGGCGTGTTTCGGCATCCGACAGATCCTGTTCCGCATTCAGCACATCCAGGATCGTGCGCGAACCGACATCGGCCTCTTCGCGCACCCCCCGCAGGGCCAGGCGCGCGGCACGCACCTGCTCGGCGTTTGCCTTCAGCCCCGCATCGGCCACCGCCAGGCGGGCCCAGGCGGCGTTAACCTTCTGCTCCACGCCACTGGCCGCCAGATGCAGGCCGGCGCGCGCCGCGTCGCGTTGTGCCGCGGCCTTGCGCGCCTTCGCGGCAAGCGCGCCGCCCTGATAGATCGGCCCCGACAGAACCAGCCCCACAGAGGACGAATCGCGCCGGTCCTGATCAACCGTCGCCTGCGCCTGGCCCGCCAGCGTCGGCCTGATCGCGGCCATGGCCAGTTCCTGGTTCAGGTCCGCCACCCGCGCCGAATGCTGCGCCTGCAACAGGTCCGGGTTGTTGCGCCGCGCGATCTCGAGCGCAGCCGCAGCCGAATGCGCGGTCGCCGGCGGTTTCGGCAGAGCGGCCAGAGAGGCCGGATAGTGGCCCGTGACCGCGCGGTATTCCTCTCGCGACACGGCAAGGTTGCCGCGTGCCGCCGCCAGCGCGCTTTTCGCCGCTGCCAAGCGCGCCTCGGCAAAGGCGACGTCGGTGCGCGTTGCCTGCCCCAGATCGAAACGGTCCCGCGCCGCACGCAACTGTTCCGCGATCAGCGTCACGTTCTTGCGCCGCAGCTGGGCAATCGCCTGGTC
>JALSRF010000401.1 GCA_026984895.1 Paracoccaceae bacterium | reverse complement strand
TTCAGAGACGAGGCAAAAGGGCCATGGCAAAGGAAAAGTTTGAACGCACGAAACCGCATGTGAACATCGGCACGATTGGTCACGTTGACCACGGCAAGACGACGCTGACGGCGGCGATCACGAAGTATTTCGGCGATTTTCAGGACTACGACGCGATTGACGCGGCGCCCGAGGAGAAGGCGCGCGGGATCACGATTTCGACGGCGCATGTCGAATACGAGACCGACACGCGCCACTATGCGCATGTGGACTGCCCCGGCCACGCGGACTATGTGAAGAACATGATCACGGGCGCGGCGCAGATGGACGGCGCGATCCTGGTGGTGAGCGCGGCGGACGGCCCGATGCCGCAGACGCGCGAGCACATTCTTCTGGGTCGCCAGGTGGGCATTCCCTACATCGTGGTCTACATGAACAAGGTCGATCAGGTTGACGACGAGGAGCTTCTGGAGCTTGTGGAAATGGAGATCCGCGAGCTTCTGAGTGCCTACGAATATCCTGGCGACGATGTTCCGATCATCAAGGGCTCGGCGCTTGCGGCGCTGGAGGGCAAGGATGCGGAGATCGGCGAGAACTCGATCCGCGAGCTGATGAAGGCGGTGGACGAATACATCCCGACGCCGGCGCGCCCGGTGGATCAGCCGTTCCTGCTGCCGATCGAGGACGTGTTCTCGATCTCGGGCCGGGGCACGGTCGTGACGGGCCGCGTGGAGCGTGGCGTGATCACGGTTGGCGACGAGATCGAGATCGTGGGCATCCGCGACACGCAGAAGACGACCTGCACGGGCGTGGAGATGTTCCGCAAGCTTCTGGACCGGGGCGAGGCGGGCGACAACGTGGGCGTTCTGCTGCGCGGGATCGAGCGCACCGGCGTGGAGCGCGGCCAGGTTCTGTGCAAGCCGGGTTCGGTGACGCCGCACACCAGGTTCGAGTGCGAGGTCTACATCCTGACCAAGGAAGAGGGCGGGCGTCACACGCCGTTCTTCAAGAACTACCGCCCGCAGTTCTACTTCCGCACGACGGACGTGACCGGCACGGTGGAGCTTCCCGACGGCACCGAGATGGTGATGCCGGGCGACAACCTGAAGTTCAACGTCGAACTGATCGCCCCGATCGCCATGGAAGAGGGCCTGCGCTTCGCCATCCGCGAGGGCGGCCGCACCGTCGGCTCCGGCGTCGTCTCGAAAATCATCGAGTAATACAGACATTCGGTTGGACGTGGGGGGCCGATGGTCGGCCCTCCACCTCTCGACCTGAAGCCGCGAAAGGCAAGACAGATGGCCATCCAAAGCCAAAACATTCGCATTCGGCTGAAAGCCTTCGATTACCGGGTCCTGGACGCCAGCACCCAGGAAATCGTCAACACCGCGAAGCGGACCGGCGCCAGCGTGCGCGGGCCGATCCCGCTTCCCAACAAGATCGAGAAATATACCGTTCTTCGCGGCCCGCATATCGACAAGAAGTCGCGCGAGCAGTTCGAGATCCGCACGCACAAGCGGCTGCTGGACATCGTCGATCCGACACCGCAGACCGTGGACGCGCTGATGAAGCTCGACCTCGCTGCCGGTGTCGATGTCGAGATCAAGGTTTAAGGGGGGCAAACGGACATGTTGCGCTCTGGTGTAATTGCGAAAAAGGTCGGCATGACCCGGCTTTTCATGGAGGACGGGAAACAGGTTCCCGTGACCGTCCTGCAACTCGACAGTCTTCAGGTGGTGGCCAGGCGCACCCCTGAAAAGGATGGCTATGCCGCGGTTCAGCTGGGCGCCGGCACGGCCAAGGCAAAACGCACATCCAAGGCGATGCGCGGCCACTTCGCCGTGGCCAGGGTGGCGCCGAAACGCAAGGTCGCGGAATTTCGGGTGGACCCGGAAAACCTGATCGAAGTGGGCGAGGAAATCACCGCCAACCACTATGCCGAAGGGCAGTTCGTGGACGTTTCCGGCACCTCGATCGGCAAGGGCTTTGCCGGGGCCATGAAACGGCACAATTTCGGCGGCCTGCGGGCCAGTCACGGTGTCTCCATCAGCCACCGCAGTCACGGTTCGACCGGGCAGTGCCAGGACCCGGGCAAGGTGTTCAAGGGCAAGAAGATGGCCGGCCACATGGGGGCGGTGCGCGTCACCACGCAGAACCTGCAGGTGGTCAGGACCGATGCCGAACGCGGGCTGATCATGGTCAAGGGCGCGGTTCCCGGCGCCAGGGGCGGATGGGTCACGATCAAGGACGCGGTGAAAAAGCCGCTGCCCGAAGGCGTGCCGCTGCCCGCCGCCCTGAAATCCGCCGAAGTCGCCGCAGCGAAGGACTCCGCTGCACAGGAAGCCGAGGCCGCAGACAGCGCAGCCGAAGGAGGCGAGAGCAATGAAAGCTGAAGCCATCAAGCTGGACGGCAAGAAGGCCGGTTCGGTCGATCTTGACGATGAGATTTTCGGGCTGGAACCGCGTGCGGACATCCTGCACCGGGTGGTGCGCTGGCAGCGCAACAAGGCGCAGGCCGGCACCCACAAGGTCAAGACCCGCAGCGAAACCAGCTATTCCACCAAGAAGATCTACCGCCAGAAGGGCACCGGCGGCGCCCGCCACGGCGACCGCAACGCGCCGATCTTCCGCAAGGGCGGCATCTACAAGGGGCCGACCCCGCGCAGCCACGGCCACGCGCTGACCAAGAAGTTCCGCAAGCTGGGGCTGCGTCACGCGCTCAGCGCCAAGGCGAAGGCGGGCGAACTGGTGATCCTGGACGCGGCCGAGTTGAAGGAGCCGAAAACGGCGGTGCTTGCCAAGGCGGTGAAGGCGCAGGGCTGGAAGCGTGCGCTGGTGATCGACGGGGCCGAGGTGAACGACAACTTCGCCCGGGCCGCGGCGAATATCGCCGGGATCGACGTTCTGCCCTCGATGGGCGCAAACGTATATGACATTCTGCGCCGTGATACGCTGGTAATCACGAAGGCGGGTGTCCAAGCACTGGAGGCTCGACTGAAATGAGCGCGAAGCCGCAACATTACGACGTGATCCGCAAGCCGGTCATCACCGAAAAGGCCACGATGGCGTCCGAACACGGCGCCGTGGTGTTCGAAGTGGCGATGGAGGCCAACAAGCCGCAGATCAAGGAAGCGGTGGAAACGCTTTTCGGGGTCAAGGTGAAGGCGGTGAATACCACCATCACCAAGGGCAAGGTCAAGCGTTTCCGCGGCCAGCCGGGCCGGCGGCGCGACGTCAAGAAGGCCTATGTGACGCTTGAAGAAGGCAACACCATCGACGTATCGACGGGTCTCTAGAGCACGTCGCCTTCGCCCCTGTCTGCGCGAAACGACCCGGATCGCTGTATGCGCATGCCCGATCGGCAGCGGCGATCCGGGCGGCCGGACAGTGGAAACACCGATTGACCCCGCCTTCGCGGCGGGGTCTTTTCCGTTTCTTCGATCGGCAATGTTCCGGGGCGCGCGGTTTCAGGGGCGCGCGGTTTCAGCTGGTCTTGTCGGCGCGCTGCATCAGGGCCACCAGCGCGCGCAGGATTTCCGCCGGTTTCGGAGGGCAGCCGGGAATCGTGACGTCAACCGGCAATACCGCGGCGCAGCCGTCCAGAACGGCATAGCTCCCGGCAAAGCATCCACCGTCGATCGCACAATCGCCTGCGGCCACCACCCATTTCGGGTTCGCCATGGCGTCATATGTCCGTCTGAGCGCCACTTCCATGTTGCGCGTCACCGGGCCTGTGACCAGCAGCACATCCGCATGCCTGGGAGAGGCGACGAAATGCAGACCGAAGCGATCCAGGTCATAAACGGGATTGCCGGTTGCCTGTATCTCAAGCTCGCAGGCATTGCATGACCCAGCGTCAACCTGGCGGATGGCAAGGCTGCGTCCAAGCCGCCGGCGCGCCTGCAGCCCAAGGGTCATCCCCAGCTCGTCAAGCCCGGACTGCGCGGGGGCTGCCTCGGTCAGCGGTTTTCCCGTCAGCGCCTTCAGCAACATGGTCTTCATGGCCGCCTCCTAGAGATCGACGCCCGAATACGAGCAGTTGAACGATTTGTTGCAAAGCGGAAAATCGGCAATGATGTTGTCCTCGATGACCGCTTCGAGCAGGGGCCACTGGAACCAGCTCGGATCGCGCATGTGGCATCGGCGGATGCGCCCGCGTGCATCCAGCGCCACCCATACCAGAACGTCGCCCCGGAAACCCTCGACCAGGCCAAGCCCTTCGCCGGGGGCGTTCCCCGGGCCGGGCGGTGCCTGGATGTCGCCGGCGGGCAGGCCGCCCAGCAACTGGTCAAGCATGTGCAGGCTTTGCCGAACCTCTTCGATGCGGATCCAGATGCGGGCGTCCACGTCCCCTTCTTCGCGGACCGGTATCTTGAAGGTCAACCGGTCGTAGGGTGCATATGGCAGGTCCCGGCGCAGGTCGAAATCGCGGCCCGACGCGCGCCCGATGTAGCCTCCGGCTGCGAACTGGCGCGCGAGATCGCCGCGCAGCCGCCCGGTCCCCACGGTGCGGGCCAGCAGCGATGGCCGGTTGTCATACAATTCCACAATCGGTTCGAAGCCGCGCCTGACCTCATCAACAACGGCCTCCAGGGCCTGCCGTCCGTCGCGCTCCAGGTCGCGCGCAACCCCGCCCGGCACGATCGCATCGCGCATGAAACGATGGCCGAAGGCCGCGTCGCAACCGCGCATGACCTTTTCGCGCAGGGGGCTGCACAGGGCCGGCATCAGCGCGAATGCAGCATCGTTGCAGATGGCGCCGATATCGTTCAGGTGGTTTGCCAGGCGTTCCAGTTCGGCCATGATGGCGCGCAGCCAAAGGGCCCTGGGCGGCGGCGTAACGCCCTGGGCGGCCTCCGTGGCCTGGGCATAGGCCCACCCGTAGGCCACGGTGCTGTCCCCCGAGCAGCGCTGAGCCAGCATGGCGCCGCGCGCAACCGTGGCCCCCTGCATGAGCCGATCAATCCCCTTGTGGGTGTAGCCAAGGCGTTCTTCCAGCCGGACCACCGTTTCGCCCTGGGCGCTGAAGCGGAAATGCCCGGGTTCGATTATCCCCGCATGAACCGGGCCGACGGGAACCTGGTGCAGGCCTTCTCCGATCACCGGCAGAAAGTCGTAGTCGGGCTGCCGGGCCTCCCGGGGGCGGGCTTTTGCCAGCGGCGTGGTGATTCCCCAGGCGCCGTGGTCCAGCCAGGGGCGCGTGTCCTCGGCCCCCTGCGGGGCCAGGCCGAACAGATCGGTGATGCTGCGCTCAAGCCGTTGGGCCGGGGGATGCAGGCGCGCGACCGAGGGGAACTCTGCGCGCCGGTTTTCAAGGCTGAGGATCCCGACGCCACGGCTGTTGGGCTCCATCAGGGCCATGTGCACGGCCGAGCGCGTGGCCCACAGGCTGAGCAGGGTGACATACCCGCGCGCCGCGTCTCCGGCGGCCTGTTCCCACTGCGCCCTGGTCATCTTGTGACGCTGCAGCGTGCCGGTGCGAAAGGTGTCCCGGTCGGCGGCGACAAGTTCGGAAATCTCGGCCACGGCTTTTCCTACCCCAACAGTTGTGCGACGGCCTGGAACCATTCGACCATCGGCGCCGGCAGAAAGATACCTGCCAGAAACACCAGCGCCATGTGAACGTGAAACGGGACCAGCGAGGCAACGCTTGACTTCTGGCCCGGTGTCGGCTCTCCGAATGCAAAGCCGGTGAGGCGCATCAGCAGCGCTCCGAAGGCCAGCAGCAACCCGCCGACCAGTGCAAGCGCAAGAAGCGGTGCGCGTTCAAAGGTCGAACCGATGATCAGAAACTCGCTCATGAACACGCCGAAGGGGGGCATTCCGGCGATGGCCAGCACGCCGATCACCAGCGACCAGCCCAGGGCCGGGTGGCTCTGGGTCAGGCCGCGGATGTCCGCGATTTTCTGGCTGCCCTTGATCTGGGCAACATGGCCGACGGCGAAGAAGATTGCCGATTTCGTAAGGCTGTGCATGACCATCTGCAGCAGTCCGGCGAAATTGGCCAGCGGTCCCCCCATGCCGAAGGCAAAGACGATGATGCCCATGTGTTCGATCGAGGAATAGGCGAACAGCCGCTTGATGTCGCGCCGCCCGTAAAGCATCAGCGCCGCGAACACCAGCGATACCAGCCCCATGGTGACCATCAGCGGCCCCGGCTCCAGGGTTGCGGGGTTTGCCGTCATGAGCATCTTGAAGCGCAGCACCGCATAAAGAGCGACATTGAGCAGCAGCCCCGAAAGCACGGCGGAAATCGGCGTCGGGCCTTCGGCATGGGCGTCCGGCAGCCAGGCGTGCAGCGGGGCCAGGCCGACCTTTGTGCCATACCCCAGGATCAGGAACACGAAGGCGAGGTTCAGGATCATCGGGTCGAATTCCGCCGCGCGCGGCAGCAGGCGGGTAAAGGCCATGGCGGCGGTCCCTTCGCCCAGAACCGGTTCTGCCGCCAGGTAGACCAGAATGGTTCCAAACAGTGCCAGCGCAATTCCGACCGAGCCGAGGATGAAGTATTTCCAGGCCGCCTCGAGTGCCTCGGGTGTGCGGTAAATCCCGACCATGACCACCGTCGAAAGGGTCGCCAGTTCGATCGCCACCCACATCAGGCCGATATTGTTGGTGATCAGGACCAGGTTCATGCCGAACATCATGATCTGATACATGGCGTGGTAAAACCGCAGGTAGACCGGGGTCAGCCGCCCGGTCTCAAGTTCGTGGGCGATGTAGCCGGCGCTGAAACAGGCGGCCGTGAACCCGACGAAGGTGTTGAGGACAATGAACACGATGTTCAGTTCGTCGATCAGGAACAGATCCGTGGGCGCCGGCCGATCGGAGATCAGCAGCGATCCGGCAGCCAGAAACGTCCCCAGGCTGGCCAGGATGTTGAGCCACGAGGTCAGCCGATACCCGGGAAGAGCGGCCATCAGCGCCGCCGCGACGGCCGGAATGCCCAGGATCAACCCGATCTGGTCGAACGGCAGGCTCATCGTCTTTCTCCCCTGAATTCATCGAGGACGCTGACATCTACCGAGTCGAAACGTTCGCGGATGCGAAACAGGAACACGCCAATCACGATGAAGGCGACCAGAACCGAGAATGCGACGCTGATTTCCACCACAAGCGGCATCCCCTGTGCCCCCGCGGCGGCCAGGATCAGCCCGTTCTCGAGCGACATGAAGCCGATCACCTGGGACACCGCGTTTCGGCGGGAGATCATCATCAGGAACCCCAGCAGCACGATCGACAGGGCAAAGGCCAGATCCTCGCGCAGCAAGGCATTCGTGCCGCCGGTCAGTTTCAGCATCAGGACGGTTGACAGCGCCACCAGCCCCATGCCCAGCAGCATGGTCGCCCCGGTGCCCACGACCTGTTCCACCTGCCGCTGAATTCCCATCCTCTGAATGATCCTGTTCAGGGCAACCGGGATCAGGATTGCCTTGAAGAACAGGGCGATTGCCGCCGTGACGAACAGGTGCGGAGCCGCCTGCACAACCGCCTGCCAGGCAACCCACAGTGCCAGAAACACCGCATGTATCGCAAACACGTTCAACAGGGCATAGAGCCGCGTCTGATAGATCATCATGAAGCTGACCAGCAACATGCCGCCCGCCAGCAGATGCGCGATGTCAAATGCCAGCGTGTTCATCACAGGCTCCTTGAAACGAACAGAAGCAGCGTGCCCAGAAGCGCCAGCATCAGCGCGGCTCCCAGAAGCTCGGGAACGCGAAACACCCGCATCTTGGCGATCGAGACCTCGAAGATCGCCAGCGCGCCCGCGCCAAGCGCCATTTTCGCGAAATAGAAGATCAGGCCCAGCACATGGGCGCCCGCGCTCCGGCCCGGACCGGCGACGCCATAGGGCACGAACAGGGCCGCAAGCAGCGACAGATACAGCACCAGTTTCAGTGCCGAGGCCAGTTCGATCATGGCCAGGTGGCGGCCGGAGTATTCCAGCACCATGGCTTCGTGCACCATGGTCAGTTCCAGGTGGGTGGAAGGGTTGTCCACGGGAATCCGGGCGTTTTCGGCGAGCGCGACGATGATCAGCGCCACCAGGGCCATCCCCAAGGATACCCTCAGGCCGACGCCGGGGCCGGAAAGAAACGCGATCACCGTGGAAAGCTGGGTCGAGCCCGCCAGCAGCGCCAGCGAGAAGACGACCAGCATCATCGCGGGCTCGGCCAGCGCGGCAATCATCATTTCGCGGCTGGAGCCGATGCCGCCGAACGAGGTGCCCACATCCATGCCCGCCAGCGCCAGGAAAAACCGCGCGCTTCCCAGAAGTGCGACGATGGCGATCAGATCCGCGCTCCAGCTGAACTGAAGCCCGGTTGCGAAGGTGGGGACCAGCGCCGCCGCGACCCAGGTGAAGGAAAAGACCAGATAGGGCACGGCCCGGAACAACCACGAGGCATTCTCGGCCAGCACCACCTCTTTTCGCGTCAGTCGCAGCAGATCGCGATAGGGCTGCCACACGCTGGCCCCCTGCTTGCGCAGCAGCCGCGCGCGCACCTTCCTGGTCATGCCGGTCACAAGCGGCGCGATGGCCACCACCAGGCACATCTGAAGGCCCTGAACCAGAAGATCGAACATCAGTTCCATAGCGTCAG
>JALSRF010000400.1 GCA_026984895.1 Paracoccaceae bacterium | reverse complement strand
CGACAGGCGGATCGGCTCGCCCAGGCCCAGCGAAAATGCCTCGATCACGCCGGCGTCGGCGGCGGCGCCCTCGCCCTTGTTGGCGGCCAGCAGCACATGCGCGTTCTTCTTGCGCAGGATGTCGGCAAAAATCTCGTCGGCGGGGGTGATGCCGGCGCGCGCGTCGATCATGAACAGGCAGATGTCGGCCATGTCCACGGCGCGCTCGGTCAGCCGGCGCATCCGCCCCTGAAGCGACTTGTCGGTGGCCTGTTCCAGCCCCGCCGTGTCGATCACCGTGAACTGCAGATCGCCCAGCCGGGCGGCGCCTTCGCGCAGGTCGCGGGTGACGCCGGGCTGGTCATCGACCAGCGCCAGGCGTTTGCCCACGAGGCGGTTGAACAGCGTCGATTTGCCGACGTTGGGGCGTCCGACGATGGCAAGGGTGAAACTCATGGGAATCGCGCTCCGGGGGTGATCAGGGGCTGCCCATACACTAGGCATGCCTCAACGCAAAGCCATAACCGCCAAAACCGCCATGACCGCGCGCGCCCGCGGCCCTGCCCCCGGACCTTGCCGCAAGGCCCCGGCCCTCCCGAATGCCCGGGCGCCCGAGCGCCGGCCGGCGATCGGCGACCGGAGGCCGGCGAACACCCAAGGCCGCGGGCCCGGGCGGGCGGCGGCGCGATCGTGTCAGCCCGGCCGTGTCAGCCCGGCCGTGTCAGCGCAGCCGTGTCAGCGCAGCGCCATGAGCCTGCCGTCGGCCCCGACAACATACATGGTGCCGCGCACCACGATCGGACGAGAGGCCGCCGCCGCCGGCAGTGCCACATCCGCGGCCAGAGCGCCGTCTTCGGGGGCGAACCCGCGCAGGTGCCCATCGGAAGAGGCCACCCACAGCAGCCCGCCGGCCAGAACCGGGCCGAAATGGGCGTAGACATCGCGCTTTCGCGCCGGATTGCGCACCGGCACGAACTGCGGAAGCGCCACCGCCCAGACCCGCGCGCCAGTGCGCGCATTCAGCCGGACCAGCTGCGCCCGGTCGCTGACCTGAAACACCGCGCCGCCCTCGACCCAGGCCGGGCCCATGGCCCCTTCGCGCGCGCTCCAGATCGTCTCGCCGCTGCGCAGATCGAAGGCCGCCGAGCGCCCCGCCGGGCTGCCGGCATAGACAACGCCGGCGCGGATCACCGGGTCCCCGGTCACGTCGCTGACCCGCGAATAGGCCTTGCCCACGCGCGCGCCCGCGACCGACGCGCGCCAGCGGCGAAATCCGCCGCGCGCAAAGGTGCCGACCAGTTCGCCGCTTGCGAAGGGAAAGACGGCGATGCCCCCTGCAACCGCCGGCGCGGCGCCGCCGACGACACCGCTCGGGGAGGGCGCGCCAGCGGTCTGCCAGCGCACCCGCCCGGTCTTCGCGTCGATCGCCAGGCCGCGGCTGTCGCGGGTGCTGACATAGACCAGCCCGCCCGAAACCGTGGGCGCGCCGGCGGCCTCGGCCTCCAGACGCTGGCGCCAGATGACGCCCCCGTCGGCGGCGTTCAGCGCGTAGAGATCGCCAAATCCGGTTGTCGCAAACAGCACATCGCCCGCCAGCGCCAGCCCGCCGCCGGAACCGTCGTCAGGGTTTTCGCCCGCGGGGGTCAGATCGCGGCTCCACAACGGCCTGCCGGTATCGGAGACGGCGGCCACGCGGGCGCGGCTGTCCAGCGTGAAGATGCGCCCGTGCGCTGCCACCGGATCGGCGGTGATCCGGTGACGCCGGTCATTGCCCTGGCCCACGGGCGCCGTCCAGACAAGCGCCGCGGACCGGTTGAAGGCGGCATGGCGCATGGCATGGCCGGGGCCGCCGGCGCGCTGCGGCCAGGCGGCGTGATCGACCTGCCGGCCAAGGCGCAGCGCCACCGAGCGATTGGCCGGTTCGCCGCCCTGACCCAGCGCCGCACGAATCCCGAGCCGCTCGCCCGGCAGCACGACTTCCCTGCTGGCGCAGGACGCAAGCAGCACAAGAGCCAGGATCGAGATCAGCCCGGTTCGCATCGTCATCGTCTGTTCGCCCCCATCCGTCCGTTTGCGGCCGCGCGTTCGTGGCCGTGCCCCTGCCGGGGCCTGTGCCTGTGCCTGTGCGCGGGCCCCTTCACCTGCCCCGGCCACCTGCCCCGGCCCGGCCCTGCTCCGGCCGGGTCCCGGCGCGCGGCCCGGCGCGCGGCCCGGTTCCGGTTCCGGCCCCGGTCCCGGCCCCGCCGCCGCCTGCGCCCCGTCAGCGCAGCACGCGCGGCAGCACGCGCGACCAGGGGGATCAGCCCTGTTCCAGGCTGCCCCCCAGGGCCACAATCAACTGCGAGGCGCGCCGGCGCAAGGCCGTCGTTGCCTCCTGGTCGGCAACAATCTGCAACAACCGCCTGATCGCGCCCTGCCTGTCGCCGGCATCGATCATGGCGATGGCCGCCTGTTCTTCGGCAAGCAGCCGGTAGGGCGCCCCCGGAACACGCAGCGGCTCAAGCGCCTGAATCCGTTCCTGCGGGGGCATCTGCGGCGTGCGGATCATGACCGCTTTCAGCGCCGCCAGATCGCGCAGCCGGGCGGGCAGCGTCGCATCGCCGGCAACCTCGTCCAGAAGCGCGGCCGCCTTTTCGCGCGCGGCCGCCCCCCCGTCTGCCCCGTCTGCCCCGTCCGCCCCGTCTGCCTCAAGCGCCGCCTGCGCCGCCAGAAGGCGCGTCAGCGCACGGCGCGCACCGTCGCCGTCGATCGCGCCCAGTGCCTTTTCGCGCGTGGCGGGGGCGGTCTCGTTGAGCGCGGCAAGGATGGTGTCGCCAAGCGCTTCGGCGGCCGCGCGCTGGCGCGCCTTCAGCCACTCGCTCACACCGGCGCCGCCGACCAGCAGCACCACCGCCAGAATGGCGATCCAGCCGTATTTGCGCATCAGTTTGAACAGCCGGTCGCGGCGAACCTCTTCGGTCACCTCTTCGATGAAGGAATCTGTGTCGCTCACGCCATGCCTCGCCATACCAGTGCGCCCGCTCGGGTCGGCCTGTCTTAACGCAACCTTGTGCGGATTGCCAATAGGGTCCGGCACGGCGATTTGGCTTGCCGTCGGGCGCTGTCTTCGCTAAAGGTGAACCGAACGGTTCAGTTGTCGGCGCCGCCCCGGCACTTGCGCCCTGCCGGGCAAGTGCCTATGTGGCGAAGGTTATCTGGCCGGCGTTCGGCGATTGCCCGCCAATCGTTCGGCGACTGCTGCGGCGGCGCCCGCGGTGACTGCCGCGATGATCGGGCCATGATCCGGCCCGTGCGGCGGGCCCTGGCAGCGTCGATGCCGGGGCCGGCGCACGGGCACACCGGCGCCGACGCGGGCGCAGCGAAACCGGCCACGACAAACGGGCCATGAAAAAGGAATGACAATGCGTTTGTTTCCAGTGCTCACCGCGACACTTGTCGCTGCCATTCTTTTCGCGATGGTTTTCGAACGCGACCGGGTCATTGCCTTTGCCACCGGCGGCGACACCGCCGGCCGGGCGGTCGCGGCGCAGGACGCGGGCAGCGCGCCGGAGGTCACCGCCCCCGCAAACCGCGCAACCGGCGACGACGCCACCGCCAGGATCGCCGTCGTGGCGATGAGATCCCATGCCAGGCAAATGGCCAGCGCGGTGCAAGTGCGCGGGCACACGGAGGTGGCGCGCCAGGTCAGCGTGCGCGCCGAAACCAGCGGCCAGGTCATTTCCGAACCGCTGCGCAAGGGGACGGAAGTGGCGGCCGACCAGGTGCTGTGCCGGCTTGACCCGGGCACGCGCCAGGTGTCGCTGCTCGACGCCCGGGCGCGGCTGAGCCAGGCCCGCTCCAACCTGCCCGCGGCCCAGGCCCGCCTCCCCGAGGCCGAGGCCCGGCTGGCCGAGGCGCGCGCGCGCCTGCACGAGGCCGAGATCAACCTGAATGCCGCCACGCGCCTGTCGAAGAACGGCTATGCCTCGCAGACCCGCCTGGCCCAGGCGAAGGCCGCCTTCGAAAGCGCCCAGGCCGCGGTCAAGACGGCCTCGGCCGGGGTTGCCAGCGCGCGCTCGGGGGTGGAGGCCGCGCGCGCGGGGGTGCAGTCGGGCGAAGCGGCGGTCGCGGCGGCCGAGCACGAGATCAGTAAGCTCTCGATCCGCGCGCCCTTTGCCGGCCTGCTGGAAACCGACACCGCCGAGACCGGCTCTCTGCTGCAACCCGGCGCCCCCTGCGCAACCGTGATCCAGCTGGACCCGATCAAGCTGGTGGGCTTCGTGCCCGAGGCGCAGGTCTCCAGGGTCAGGACGGGCGCGCCGGGCGGCGCCCGGCTGGCCACCGGCGAACAGGTGCGCGGCAAGGTCACCTTCGTCTCCCGCGCCGCCGACCCGCGCACGCGCACCTTTCGCGTCGAGTTGCAGGTGCCCAACCCCGACCACAGCATCCGCGACGGTCAGACCGCCGAGATCCTGATTTCCTCGGACGCGAAGGACGCGCATCTGCTGCCCATGTCGGCGCTCACCTTCAACGATGACGGGCGCCTGGGCGTGCGCACCATCACCGACATCCGCCAGAGCGACGGCGAAACCACCGCCACGGTGCGCTTCGTGCCGGTCACCATGCTGCGCGACACCGTGAACGGGGCCTGGGTTGCCGGGCTTGCCAAGGAGGCCGCCGTGATCGTCGTCGGCCAGGAATACGTCGTGGACGGGGTGCGCGTCCGCGTGGCCTGGAAGGAGGACAGCTGATGGTCGGAATGGTCGATTGGGCGGGCCGCCACGCCCGCATGGTCATTGCCTTCATCGTGATGTCGGTGGTCGCCGGCGGCTACGCCTATGCCACGCTTCCCAAGGAGGGCGAGCCCGACATCGAGATCCCGGCGCTGTTCGTTTCGGTCCCCTTCCCGGGCATTTCGGCGCAGGATTCCGAAACCCTGCTGGTCAAGCCGATGGAAAACAAGCTGTCGGACCTGGACGGGCTGAAGAAGATCAGCGGCACCGCGTCCGAGAACTACGCCGGGGTGGCGCTGGAATTCGACTACGGCTGGGACAAGACCAAGACCCTGGCCGATGTGCGCGACCGGATGAACGCGGTCGAGGCGCAGTTTCCCGACGGTGCCGACAAGTATTCGATCAACGAGATCAACTTTTCCGAATTTCCGATCATCGTCGTGAACCTGACCGGCGACGTGCCCGAACGCACGCTGATCAAGTATGCCAAGAAGCTGCAGGACCGGCTGGAGGGGCTTGAGCCGGTGCTCGAAGCCGCCCTGACCGGGCAGCGCAACGAAGTTCTGGAAGTGGTGATCGACCCGCTGAAGCTGGAAAGCTACAATGTCACCGCCGGCGAACTGATCAGCGTGGTGCGCAACAACAACAAGCTGATCGCGGCGGGCGAAATCGAAAACCCGTCGGGCGCCTTTTCGGTGAAGATCCCGTCGTCCTTCGACAGCCCGCACGATGTCTATGCGCTTCCGATCAAGGTCAACGGCGACAGCGTGGTGACGCTGGGCGACCTGGCCGACATCCGCATGACCTTCGAAGACCGAAAGGGCACCGCGCGTTACAACGGCGAACCCTCGGTCGCCCTGCAGGTGGTCAAGCGCAAGGGCTTCAACCTGCTCGATACCACCCGCCTGGTGCGCCAGGCGGTGGCCGAAGAGCGTGCCGGCTGGCCTGACGAATTGAAGGTGGCGCTGCGCACCGGATTGTCCAACGACCAGTCGATCGTGGTCAATTCGATGGTGCGCCAGCTCGAAGGTTCGGTGCTGACCGCGATCGCGCTGGTCATGATCGTCGTGCTGGCCAGCCTCGGGATGCGCTCGGCGCTGCTGGTCGGCTTTGCCATTCCCACGTCCTTCCTGCTGACCTTCCTGTTTCTCGCGGCCATGGGGATCACCATTTCGAACATCGTCATGTTCGGCCTGATCCTTGCGGTCGGCATGCTGGTGGACGGGGCGATCGTCGTCGTCGAATACGCCGACCGGCGAATCGCCGAGGGCTCGGGGCCGATGCACGCCTACCTGGAAGCCGCAAAGCGCATGTTCTGGCCGATCGTCAGTTCCACCGCGACCACGCTGTGCGCCTTCCTGCCGCTGCTGTTCTGGCCGGGGGTGCCGGGGCAGTTCATGGGCATGCTGCCGGTCACGCTGATCTTCGTGCTGTCGGCCTCGCTGCTGGTGGCACTGATCTACCTGCCGGTGATGGGCGGGGTGGCCGGGCGGTATTCGCGCAGCCTCGAAAACATGTCCCGGGGCCTGCGCCGCCTGCCCTGGCTGGTGCGCGCTCTGCTGGTGCCGCCGGCGCTTTATCTGGTGTTCGTCTCGGGCATGCAGATGCTGAACCCGTATTACCTGCCCGACTTTCTGGGCCTTTCCCTGGGCGCGCCGCGCCTGGGGGTCGCGCTCGGGGTGGCGTTGTTCCTGCTCGGCTCGTTCCTGGCCACGATCACGCTGAGCGCGGCCAGACCGATCCGGCGTCCGAAAAAGGTGCGCTCGGGCTACCGCCGCTCGGCCTTTGGCTGGTTCACCTACCTGATCGCCGCCAATCCGGTGATGCCGCTGCTGACCATCGCCGCGGTCATCGGCATCGTGGTTTCGGTTTTCGTCTATTTCGGCAAGCACAACCTGGGCGTCGAATTCTTTACCAAGACCGAACCGGAACAGGCCATCGTCTATGTGCGCGCGCGCGGAAACCTGTCGCTGCAGGAAAAGGATGCGCTGGTGCGCGAGGCCGAGGCCGTGGTGCTGCACACCAGGGGCGTCGAGAGCGTCTTTGCCTTTGCCGGCGCGGGGGGGCTGAACCAGAACACCGGCGGCGGGTCGGCCCCGCGCGACACCATCGGCAGGATCCAGATCGAACTGACCCCCTGGGAAAAGCGCAAGGACAACCCCGAACTTGACGGGGACGCGGTTCTCCAGCGCATGAACGCGCAGCTGGCGAAAATCCCCGGCATCTTTACCGAAACCGTGTCGCTGTCGCGCGGGCCGGCCTCCAGCAAGCCGCTGTCGCTGCGCCTGAAGGGCGAGGACTGGGATGCGCTGGGACGCGCGGCCGAAATCGTCCGGGCCAAGTTCGAAAGCCTCAAGGGCCTGCGCGACATCGAGGATACGCGGCCGTTGCCGGGGATCGACTGGCAGATCGACGTCGATGTGCAAAAGGCGGGGCGTTTCGGCGCCGATGTCGCCACCGTGGGCGGCATGGTGCAGCTGATCACCCGGGGAATTCTGCTGGACACCATGCACGCGAACGGCTCGGACGACGAAATCGACATTCGCGTGCGCCTGCCGCGCAAGGACCGGGTGATGTCCACGCTGGACACGCTCAAGGTGCGCACCCGCGACGGGCTGGTGCCGCTTGCCAATTTCATCACCCGCAAGCCGGTGCCGCGCGTGGCCCAGATTCGCCGGGTCGATCAGCAGCGCTACTACGATGTGAAGGCGGCCATAATCGACGGGCTTGAAACGCCGCTGCTGGATGGCAACGGCAAGGTCGTCACCGATTCCGGTGGCGACCCGATCATGCAGCCGATCACCGCCGACGAACGCCGCGCCACGATCGACGCCTGGCTGAAGACGGAGAACCCGCTGCCGGCCGGGGTCAGCTACGAATGGAGCGGCGATTTCGTCAACCAGAAAGACAGCCAGGATTTCCTGAAAAAGGCCTTCCTGGGGGCGCTGGCGCTGATGTTCGTGATCCTGCTGGCGCAGTTCAACAGCTTTTACGATTCGGTGCTGGTGCTGCTGGCGGTGGTGCTTTCGACCACGGGCGTGCTGATCGGCATGATCGTGATGCAGCAGCCGTTTTCCATCATCATGACCGGCGTCGGCATCGTGGCGCTCGCCGGCATTGTGGTGAACAACAATATCGTTCTCATCGACACCTACCAGGAATACCGCAAGTATCTGCCCGAGATCGAGGCCATCGCGCGCACCTCGCAGGCGCGCATCCGCCCGGTCATGCTGACCACCATCACCACCATGGCCGGCCTGACGCCGATGATGTTCGGCCTGTCGCTGGATTTCATCGGCGGCAGCTACTCGATCAACTCTCCGACAGCGCTCTGGTGGCGCCAGCTAGCCACCGCGGTGGTGTTCGGGCTTGGGGTCGCCACGGTGCTGACGCTGATCTTCACGCCGGCGATGCTGGCGTTGCGGGTCTGGCTGAAGGCCGGCGCCTACCGGTCCTTCACGCTGCTGCGCGCGCTGGCGGGCGGCCCCGAAAGCGCCACCGTGCGCGACCTGGCGCTGCTGCGCGCGGCCCGGAACGTGGGCTCCCCCGAAATCCTGTGGGAAACGGACTGGCCGGAAGGCAGCGCCCGGCCCGGCCCGGGCGCCAGGCGCGACCGCCAGAAGGAGGCACCCGTTCGCCGCCGCCGCCCCGGCAAAACCCGCGCCCCCGAAGAGGCCGGCGCAGCGGCCGGCGCGGCGCGCGTGCCCGAGATGCCGGATGCGCAGGACATCGTCTTTGCAAGGACCGGCGCCGAGGCGCTGGACGAGCCGCCCGAGCAGGTGGAGCTGTCGAATATAGCGGACATTCCGCGTGTGCTGATCCGCCATGCGCGCAACCGGCAGGCCAACGACCCGAACAGGCCGGGCAGCCCGGCGCAGCCGCCCCAGGGCGCGGGCCAGGCGACGGGACAGGCAACGGGACAGGCA
>JALSRF010000399.1 GCA_026984895.1 Paracoccaceae bacterium | reverse complement strand
GCCTGCACCCGGAGCGCCGACGCTCGCCCCGCCGCCGCCCTGAAGAAATGGCGTCACGTCGATGCCAAGGAACAGCCCCAGCCCGAGCACGATCAGCAGCCCCAGCCCGCCGATGCCGCCGGCCCGCGCCGCGCCCATGCGCCGCCTGTCCTCGATATTGCGGCTGCCCCTGCGCCCCTGCCATTTCATCGTGACGTCCTTTCCTGATCAACCCGGCCGGGGCGACAAGCCCGCTGGCGCCAGCGCACCGGTGGCGCCGCATCCGGCGGCGCATTCCCTTGCGCCCGCCCCCCCGCGTGCAGGCCCGCTTGTGCCGGGGCCGGCGGGCCCGCTCGCTCGGCGGTGCCGGGCGCCAGATGAACCGGCGGCGATCCTGCAAGTCGAGGGAAAATTGCGGCTTTTGCGATATTCGAGGCCATGCCCCACACCATGTACATGCGCGAACTGGAACGGCTGATAGCACGGTGCGCCGGCAACGCTCAATGCTCTTTCGCCCGGCGCCCGCAGCCGGCGGCGTGCCGCGCCCCTTGACCTGGCCCGCGCGCTGTGGCGTAAAGCGCGAAAATTCGGGCGGAAATCTGATGTTGCGGCGTCTCTACGACTGGACCATATCGCTGGCCGAGCACCCGAAGGCGCTGTGGGCCCTTGCCCTTGTCGCCTTTGTGGAAAGCTCGGTTTTCCCGATTCCCCCCGACATCCTGATGATCCCGATGATCATTGCCGCCCCCCGGCGCGCCTTCCGCATTGCCGGCGTGGCGATGGCGGCCTCGGTTCTGGGCGGGATGCTGGGCTACTACATCGGCTGGGGCCTGTTCGAAAGCGTCGGGCGCCCGGTGCTGGAATTCTACGGCAAGACCGACGCCTTCGCCAGTTTCGCCGAGCGCTACAATCGGTATGGCGCCTGGGCGGTGCTGATCGCCGGGGTGACGCCCTTTCCCTACAAGGTGATCACGATCCTGTCCGGCTCGACCGGGCTGAACCTGCCGATCTTCATCGTCTCCTCGGTTCTGGCCCGCGGGGCGCGCTTCTTTGTCATCGCCGCACTGCTGTGGAAATTCGGCGAACCGATCCGCGATTTCATCGAACGGAAACTGGGCTTGATGTTCGTCCTGTTTGTCGCGATCCTGCTGGGAGGCTTCTACCTGGTGAGATACCTGTGATGACGCGCATGCGAAATCGTCTGATCCTGGTCGCGGCGGGCGGTTCGGCTGCGCTGCTGCTGGGGGCTTTCGGCTTCCAGTTGATGGGATACGCCCCGTGCGAGCTGTGCCTGCTGCAACGCTGGCCGCACGCCGCTGCGGTGGCGCTCGGCATCCTGGCGCTGGCGCTGCCGCGCCTCAACGCACTGGCGCTTCTCGGGGCGCTGGCGGCGGCCGGAACGGGCGCATTGGGGGTCTATCACACCGGGGTCGAGCGCGGCTGGTGGCAGGGGCCCGACACCTGCACCAGCGGGCCCATAAACGGGCTGTCGCCGCAGGAACTGATGAACCGGATCCTGGACGCGCCGCTGGTGCAGTGCGACCAGATCGACTGGCAGTTCCTGACCCTGTCGATGGCAAGCTGGAACGCGATCCTGTCGTTCGGACTGGCGCTGGTCTGGCTGCTCGCCTGGCGATACGCGCGCGCACCGGGGCCCCGGACCTGAATCCGCGCCCACCGTCCTGCACGCCACCGTCCCGCCTGCCTGCGTCCCGCGCCCGCCGTTCCGCACGCCACCGTCCCGCCTGCCTGCCTGCCTGCCTGCGTCCCGCGCCCGCCCCGCCCGGGGCGGCGCATGCCGACCGGCTCAACCGGGCGCGCCCCACAACGATTGCCAGCTGGGCAGCGTATCGCCCGGCATGGCGCGCGCCTCGTAA
>JALSRF010000398.1 GCA_026984895.1 Paracoccaceae bacterium | reverse complement strand
TGATCGTGGTGATGACGATATGGCTGCCGCGCCTGGCCTGAAGATAGGCCGGTATCGCCGCCCAGGTCGCCCCGAACAGCCCCGCGCCGGCGATGGCGAAGGGCAGGGCCAGCATCCAGTGCGGCCAGGGCACCGCGAGCAGCACGATCGCTGCGCCAATGCCGCCCAGCAAGGCCTGGCCTTCGCCGCCGATGTTGAACAGCTTGGCGTGCATCGCCACCGAAAACGCCAGCCCGGTGAAGATGAAATTGGTGGCGTAATACAGCGTGTAGCCGATGCCGTTGGAACTGCCGAGCGCCCCTTTCACCATGAAATAGATCATGTCGAACGGGTTCTGACCGATGGCAAGGACCACCAGCCCGGCAACCACGAAGGCCAGAAAGATGTTGATGAGCGGAATCAGGATTACATCCGCCCAGCGAGGCATCCGATCCATCTATGCGGCCCCCTTGCGTTCGTTGATCCCGGCCATCAGCAGGCCCAGGTCCTTCTCGTCGGTCTGCGCGGGCAGGCGTTCGCCCATGATGCGGCCGTCGAACATCACCGCGATTCGGTCCGAAAGGCTCATGATCTCGTCCAGTTCCACGCTGACGAGAAGGATCGCCTTGCCCTTGTCGCGCAGCGCGATGATCTGCTGGTGGATGAACTCGATCGCGCCGATGTCCACGCCCCGTGTCGGCTGGCCCACCAGCAGGAGATCCGGGTTGCGCTCGATCTCGCGGGCAAGGACGATCTTCTGCTGGTTTCCGCCGGAAAAGCTTTTCGCCGGCAACTGGATGTCGCGCGGCCGGATGTCGAAGCGCTCCATCTTGCCCTCGGCCACCTTGCGGATGCCGGGATTGTCCATGAACAGCGCGTTTTTCTGATAGGCCGGGTCGTTGTGATAGCCGAAGATCGCATTTTCCCAGGCCGCAAACTCCATCACCAGCCCTTCTTCCTGGCGATCTTCGGGCACATGGGCAATGCCGCGCGCGCGCCGGGACTGGCCATCCGAATGCCGGCCGCTCAGGTCGATGGCGCTGCCGTTGATCTCGATCTTTCCAGAGGCGTTCCGGTATCCTCCCAGAACTTCCAGAAGCTCGGTCTGGCCGTTCCCGGCGACCCCGGCAATCCCCAGGATTTCCCCGGCGCGCACGTTCAGCGATATGCCTTTCACGCGCTCGACGCCGGCTTCGTCCACGACCTTGAGGTTTTCCACCTTCAGCACGGTTGCGCCCGGGGCCGCGGGCTTCTTTTCCACCCGCAGCAGGACCTTTCGCCCCACCATGCGCTCGGCAAGGTCTTCGGGCGAGGTGTCGGCGGTGCGCACGGTCGCGGTCATCTCGCCGCGCCGCATCACGCTGACCGTATCGGTAACCTCCATGATCTCACGCAGCTTGTGGGTGATCAGGATGATGGTTTTCCCCTGTTCCTTCAGCCCCTTGAGTATGCGAAACAGGTGGTCCGCTTCCGCGGGCGTCAGCACGCCGGTCGGTTCGTCCAGAATCAGGATGTTGGCCTGCCGGTAAAGCGCCTTGAGGATTTCCACGCGCTGCTGGTGCCCCACGGACAGGTCTTCGATCCGCCGGTCCGGCTCCACGCTCAGTTCGTATTCGTCGGAGAGCCTGGTCAGGGTGCTGCGCGCCTTGGCCAGGGATTCGCGCAGCATCGGCCCGTCCTCGGCCCCCAGGATCACGTTTTCTAGCACGGTGAAGTTTTCCACCAGCTTGAAGTGCTGGAACACCATGCCGATGCCGGCATCGATCGCATCCTGACTGCCCTGGATCTCGCGCTTTCGGCCGTCGATGAAAATCTCGCCGCTGTCGGCCCGGTAGAAACCGTAGAGAATGGACATGAGCGTGGATTTCCCGGCGCCGTTTTCGCCGATGATCCCGTGTATCGTTCCGCGCGCCACCGAAAGGGAAATGTCCCTGTTTGCCTGAACCGGCCCGAAGGCCTTGGAAATGCCGCGCAGTTCTATGGCTGGGGCGGCATCTGCCTGCCGCCCCTGTGTTTGCGTGCCGGTCATGACAAGGCCTTATTCGACCGGGCAGCTGTCGTCGGTGGTGTAGTCGTGCACCTTGATCGAACCGTCGACGATGCCCGCCTTGGCGGCATCCAGCGCGGCCTTCATCTCGTCGGTGAAGATCGAGGCGTTGTTTTCGTCCAGCGCATAGTCGATGCCGCCGTTGGCAATGCCCATGGTGAAGTTGCCGGTTTCAAGGTCTGCGCCTTGCTTGAACGCGTCATAGACGGCGTTGTCCACGCGCTTGAGCATCGACGTCAGAACCGAGCCCGGGTGCAGGTAGTTCTGGTTGCTGTCCACGCCGATCGAATAGATGCCCTCGTCGGCGGCGGTCTGCAGAACGCCAACCCCGGTTCCGCCGGCCGCGGCAAACACCACGTCGGACCCCTGGGCGATCTGAGCCTTGGTCAGTTCGGCGCCCTTCACCGGGTCGTTCCAGGCCGCCGGCGTGGTGCCGGTCATGTTCTGGATCACCTTCATGTCCGGTTTCGTGGCCTTGACGCCCTGGACATAGCCGCAGGCGAACTTGCGGATCAGCGGGATGTCCATGCCGCCAACGAAGCTGACGGTGCCGGTTTTCGAGGCCATGGCCGCGGCGATCCCCATCAGGTAGGAGCCCTCGTGCTCGGAAAAGCCGATGCCGCGCACGTTCGGCTGGTCCAGCCAGTTCACATCGACGATGGCAAACTTGGTGTCCGGGAAATCGGGCGCCACGGTATCAAGCGCCGAGGCAAAGGCAAAGCCGGTCATCACGATGGGGTTCGCGCCGGCTTCGGCAAAACGGCGCAGGGCCTGTTCGCGCTGCGCTTCCGAACTCAGCTCGATCTCGCGGAAGGTGCCGCCGGTTTCCTCGGCCCAGCGGGTCGCACCGGCAAAGGCCGCCTGGTTGAAGGACTTGTCGAATTTGCCGCCAAGGTCAAAGATGATTGCAGGTTCGGCGATGGCGGCACCGGCGCCAAGCGCCAGTGTTGCGGCCACACCAAGAAATTTCTGCATCAGGGTCATTTTTCTCTCCCAGTTATCTGTTTTTCAAGGGGTCGGTCGATGTCGGCAACCCCCGGTAAGCGAGCAGATCTTGCATGATCATCCGACATTAAGGCCGCAGGGCAGCGGGAGGGTCAATAGTCTTTTGGCGGTGCGGGCCGAAATTCCCCTTTTGTCGCGGGATTCCGGCGGACGGGGCGATCGGGCGCGCTCAGGGCGGCGGCGGCGAGCCGAGGCGGCGCGCCAGAATCAGTGCATCGCCTGCGGGCGCGCGCCTGGCTGACGTGGCTGATGTGGCTGATGTGGCCGGGCGGGCCGGGCGGGCCGGATCGCCCGCCGGGGCGGTGCGCTGCGCGCGGTCGTCAGCGGGGGCCCGGCCGCGGTAGTAACCCGGGCGGCGCCCGACGGTTTCATATCCGCAGGCCGCATAAAGCGCGCGCGCGGCGGCGTTGTCGGCGGCGACTTCAAGGAAAATGCGCGCGACGCCGCGCGCGCGCAGCGCCGCCTCGGTCGCCTGCAGCGCCGCCCGGGCGCGGCCCCGGCGCCGGCTTGCCGGCAGCACCGCGATTGTCAGCAGTTCGGCTTCGTCCCCGGCGATCCGGGCCAGCGCGAAGCCCTCGGGCACTTCGCTCAGAACCACGCCGGGCTCGCCCAGAAGGCCGGCGAATTCCGCTTCGGACCAGGGGCGAGGCGTGGTGAAACAGGCGCGGTGAATGCGCGCCAGCCGCCCGGCGGTGGTGCTCACGGCAGGATCACCGGCGCCGTTTCGCGCGGCGGCCTGGCGTCGGGCGGGCGCATGTAGAAGGGGGCGGGGCGCTCGTCCGGGTTCGCCCGGCGCGCGGCGGCAATCCGCGCGATGGCCTCGGCGATGGAGAAGACCGGCGCCGCGGCCCGGGCCCCGGTTGCGCGGGCGATGTCCCCGGCCATGAATCCGACCACGGTGGTTGTGCGCGCATCGGTGCCCGGGCCGATCTGTGCAAGCCGGTCCGCGTTCAGCGTGCGGGCGGGCTCCGGGCCGTCGGCGGTCAGACGCTGGAGGTGGAGTCGCCCGGCGTGGGCGTCGATAGAGCTCAGCACCGGGCGCGGGGCGCCCAGGGCGAGGGCCTCGAATCCGCTCACCCCGAGCGCCGGTATGCCCAGCGACAGCGCCAGCCCGCGCGCGGCCGATACCGACAACCGGGTGCCGGTGAAATTTCCGGGCCCCGTGCCCACTGCGATGCGGCTCAGCCCGGCCCAGGTTGCCCCGGCCTCGTCAAGCATCTCTTCGAGAAGCGGGAACAGCCGCTCGGCCTGCCCCCTGGCCATGTTCTCGTGACGCCGGGCCAGGAGGCGGTCGCCCGACAGCAAAGCGGCCGCGCAATGCGCGGCCGAGGTGTCGAATCCGATGACAAGCGGTTCAGGCGGCAACGGGGCGCACCTCGACTACCTCGGGGATGTAGTGGCGCAGCAGGTTCTCGATCCCCATTTTCAGCGTCAGCGTCGATGACGGGCAGCCCGCGCAGGCGCCCTGCATGTGCAGGTAGACAACGCCGTTTTCATAGCCGTGAAAGGTGATGTCGCCGCCATCCTGGGCCACCGCCGGGCGCACGCGGGTATCCAGCAAATCCTTGATCTGGTTGACGATCTGGCTGTCCGGTCCCTCATCATGCGCGGCATGGCCGGCATCGGCCGCGCCCTCGATCACCGGCTCGCCCGACTGGAAATGTTCCATGATCGCGCCCAGGATCGCCGGCTTGATGTGGTCCCATTCGATGCCATCGCCCTTGGTAACGGTAATGAAATCGGTGCCGAAAAATGTGGCCTCGACCCCTTCGACCGCGAACAGGCGGCGCGCCAGCGGCGACGAGGCCGCGGCCTCGGCCGACAGGAAATCAGCGGTTCCGCTGCCCAGAACGCTTTGTCCGGGCAGGAATTTCAGCGTTGCCGGGTTTGGCGTGGACTCGGTCTGGATAAACATTTCGCACGTCCTTTCTCAGACACCCGATATGCGCTTGCCGGTGCGCCAAGTCAAGGTTTCGCGCGTTGCCTGCACGCCCGTGTCACGCTGCGCCACGCGCGCCGGCGCGCCGCGTCCGCACTGCCCCGGCAGGCATCGGCTGGTCCCGGCTGGCCCCCGGCTCGCCCGGGCACGCGCCGTCGCCGGGCGATGGCTCAGGTGATGGCCTCAAGCCGTTCCTTGGAGATTTCTCCGGGCACGATGGTGATCGGGACCGACAGCGTTCCCGAACTGCGCGACAGTTGCGTAACCAGCGGCCCGGGCCCGGACTTGTGGGTGCCCGCGCCCAGCACAAGCACGCCGATTTCCGGGTCTTCCTCGATCTGGGCAAGGATTTCGGCAACCGGTTCGCCCTCGCGGATGGCCAGTTCGGGGTTCACGTTCTGCTTGTCGCGCATCCATTTGGCGAAGACCTCGAAATGCACTTCGATACGCTCGCGCGCCTCCTGGCGCATGATCTCGCCGACGCCGATCCAGTGGTTGAACTCTTCGGGGGGGATGACCGACAGGATCGTCACCCCGCCGCCGGTGTGCGCCGCGCGCATGGCCGCAAAGCGGATCGCATTCAGGCACTCGCGGCTGTCATCGAGAACGACAAGGAATTTTCTCATGGGCTCGTCTTTCTCATCGGCTCGTCCGGTTGACCATTTGCCCAATGATGGCCGAGCATGCCGCCGCGCGCAACACCCGGTTGCCCGGCAGGGACGATTGAACGCAGATGGCGGTCCCTGCGCGGGCGCCTTTGGCCCGCCGGCCTTCGGCCCCCGGCCCCCGGCGCTCGCCTCGCCGGCCCTCGCCTCGCCGGCGCTCACCCCTCCGACAGCGCCCAGTCCCAGTAGAGTTCGCGCACCCGCCGTGTGACCGGGCCGATCGGGTAACGCGTGCCGTCGAATTCGCTGACCGGGGTGACCTTGGAATAGTTTCCCGACAGGAACACCTCGTCGGCGCTGCGAAAATCGTCAAAGCCAAGGACGGTTTCGTGAACCGGAATGTTTTCGCGGGCCAGATTCGCGATATGGCGCGCGCGGGTGATTCCCGACAGGAAGGTTCCGTTGGCGATCGGAGTGAAGATCTCGCCGTCTTTCACCATGAACACGTTGGCGGTCGCGGTTTCGGCGACATTTCCCAGCGCATCGGCGACCAGCGCGTTGGTAAAGCCGTTCGCGCGCACTTCGGCCAGCATGCGGGCGTTGTTGGGATAAAGGCAGCCGGCCTTGGCGTTGACCACCGCATCCTCAAGCACCGGCCGGCGGAACCGTGTCCGCCCCAGCGTTGCCGCGGCGTCGGGGGCGGGCATCGGAATTTCCTCGAGGCAGACGGCAAAGCCGGTCGAATCGGGCGCGGGGCTGACGGCCGAGGCATCGCCGTCGATCGCCCAGAACATCGGCCGGATGTAGAGCGCCGCGTCCCGGGGGTAAAGCGCCAGCCCTTCGTGCACGATTTCGACGATCTCTTCGGCGGTTCTGCTCGGCGTGATCATCAGCGCCTCGGCCGAGCGCACGACCCGCTGGCAATGGGCGTCGAGGTCCGGCGCCACGCCCTCGAACCGACGCGCCCCGTCGAACACGGTGGTGCCAAGCCATGAACCGTGGTCGGCGGCGCGCATGATCATCACGTCGCTGTCATGCCAGCGGCCATTGTAATAGGTGCGGATGTTGGTCCCGGTTGCCATCTGGGTGCTTTCACGAGGGTGCCTTTTCGCGAACCTAGGGGCGTCGCGCGAAAATTGGAAGGGCCATGGCCGGCCGTTTCACCGCGGCCCCGCAGATATTTCCGCCTGCGCGTGCCCGCCGGGGCGCCTGGGCCGGCGGGGGGCACCGCGCCGCGGCCGCGTCCCCGCCCGCCGACCGGTGTCCGATTGCATCGGGGCCGGTGCCAGTGCGGGTGTCGGTGCCAGTGCGGGTGTCGGGGCCGGTGTCGGGGCCGGTGCCGGGGCCGGTGCCGGCGCGGGTCCCGCTAGCGCGAGCGCACCAGCCCGACGATGTCGTAGGTCTGCTCGAGGATCGGACGGGCGATTGCCTCGGCCCGTTCGGCGCCGCGGGCCATCAGCCGGTCAAGCTCGGTCTCGTCGCCCATCAGCCGCTTCATCTCGTCCGAGATCGGGGACAGCTTTTCCACCGCCAGATCGGCCAGCGCCGGCTTGAACCGGCCCCAGCCGGCGCCGGCGAATTCGGCAATCACCGCCTCCGGCGTCATGTCGGCCAGACCGGCGTAGATGGAAACCAGGTTCCTGGCTTCGGGCCGGTTGTCCAGCGCTTCGAGGCTGTCGGGCAGGGGCTCGGGGTCGGTGCGCGCCTTCCTGAACTTTTTCGCGATGGTGTCGGCGTCATCGAGCATGTTGATGCGCTCCATGTCGCTTTCGCCGCTTTTCGACATCTTCCTGCTGCCGTCGCGCAGGTTCATCACCCGCGTTGCCGGGCCCTCGATCACCGGTTCGGTGAGCGGGAAGAAATCCACCTTGTAGTCGTGGTTGAACTTGGCGGCGATGTCGCGGGTCAGTTCCACATGCTGTTTCTGGTCCTCGCCCACCGGCACATGGGTGGCGTGATAGGCGAGGATGTCGGCGGCCATCAGCGCCGGGTAGGCGTAAAGCCCGAGACTGGCCTTCTCGGCGTTCTTGCCGGCCTTGTCCTTGAACTGGGTCATCCGGTTCATCCAGCCGACGCGCGCGACGCAGTTGAAGATCCAGGCAAGCTCGGCATGGGCGGGCACCTGCGACTGGTTGAACAGGATCGAGCTTTCCGGGTCTATCCCGGCGGCGATCAGCCCGGCCATGACCTCGCGCGTGCCGTGGCGCAGATCGGCCGGGTCCTGCCAGACGGTGATCGCGTGCAGATCGACCACGCAATAGATGGTTTCCAGCCCCTTGCCCTGCATCTCGGCCCAGCGCTTGATCGCGCCGAGGTAGTTTCCCAGCGTCAGACCGCCCGAGGGCTTGATCCCGGAAAAGACGCGCGGGGTGAAGGCTTTTTCGGCCATTGCGATCTCCGATCTGGATTTGTTGCTCCGGCTCGCTTACCCATGGCGCGAAGGTCCGTCAAGCAAGGTCCGTCAGGAAGGAGCCCGCCGATGCCCAGCGACCAGGACGAAAGCCCGGTGAACCCGCTGCCGCCGATCGTGGTGGCGCTGGCGCTGCTGATCTTCGGCGTCGAGGCCGCGCTGCAACTGGGCGCACGCGGACTTGCCGGCGGGGCGGCGGGTGTCGGCTGGCGTGTGGAGGCGGCCCGCAGCTACGGGTTCTCGGCAGAGCTGTTCCAGTGGATGCTCAGCCATCATCGCTGGCCGCTCGACGGGCTGAAAAGATTCGTGACCTACCCGTTCATCCACACCTCCTTTACCCATGCGCTGATGGTGGTGGTGTTCCTTCTGGCACTGGGGAAAATGGTGGGAGAGGTTTTCGGAACCTTCGCGGTGCTGCTGGTGTTTTTCGGCGCGGCCATTGTCGGCGCTGCGGTCTACGGGCTGGTCTGGGGGGCGGGACCGCTGCTGATCGGCGGATTTCCGGCGGTCTACGGTCTGATCGGATCCTACAGTTTCATCCTCTGGCTGGCGCTTGCCGGAAGCGGAACCAACCGGCTGCGCGCCTTCAACCTGATTGCCCTGCTGATGGGGCTGCAACTGGTGTTCGGCCTGCTGTTTGGCGGCGGGACGCAATGGGTGGCCGAACTGTCGGGGTTCGCCACCGGGTTTTTGCTTTCGTTCCTGCTGGTCCCCGGCGCCTGGCAGCGGTTCCTGGAACGGATGCGGCAGCGCTG
>JALSRF010000397.1 GCA_026984895.1 Paracoccaceae bacterium | reverse complement strand
AATCCATATTTGCGAGGGATCGGGTCGCACCGTCTATCTCGAACGATCCTCCACCCAATTTGCAACGACCTCTCCCGGCACTCGGCTTGCCACCCTGCCCACATCCCGCGCCAGATCGAGCCGCTTGCGCAGTTTCACCTGGGGCACCAGCAGGAAGATCGGCACGGTGGCGCGGCCACGGCCGGTTTTCGAGCGCGATGCCACGCCGAGGCCACGGCTGTTCAGCCGCCCGTCTGAGACCAGCACGCTGGGGCCACGGCGACGATAGACGAAGCGCAGGCGCATGCCGCGCCGCTTCTCCCACTCCCCCGGCGTCAGGCGCGCCCCGCCACGTCCCTTGCCGGCGGCGGGGAGCGGGATCGCCAGCCAGAAGCCGTGCTTCGAGCGGATCAAGACGCCGCGATCATGCGCGCCGACGATCTCGGGGGCGTTCGACCAGATGAAGGCGGCGGCATCGAGGCTGCCGCCCTGCTGCGGATAGGTGCGATTGCGGATGGTGCGCGGCAGGCGGTGACCGAGCCCGGCAGCGGATATCTGCGCCCGCCAGGCCTGTTTCAGCTCACCCCCGGCCTCGGTCATCGCCGCCTTGACCGCACGCTCCCCAGCCTTCACCTCGGCCTGCAGTATGGCGACCAGATCAGGGTCGAAGTCGATCTTCAGCTTCATGTGGACACCAGCTCCAAGGTCCAGAGCAAGCGATCCCGGTCCCGCTTCGGCTCGCCCTGGATTTTGAGATTCTCGGCACCGATGGCGATCCCATCCCCCGGCTTCGGGTCCGCCATCTCGGACACACGCACATCGATGTTAGTGGTGTCCGACAGGATCTGCGCCGAGCCGAAGCCCGTCACCTCATCCGGCGCCTTGCGGATCACCCGGATGGGCTGCGGCGCCCCACCGGCCGGATACCAGGTCGCGTCCACGGCCATGTTCACGTCGGCAAAGATCGCATCCATCGCCACGGCAAAGGCAGTCATCAGTTCGAACTGAACAGCCGCACGGCGAGCGCCGGGCGCTTGTTGACCGGCAGGATCGACGCCTCGGTGAGCAGATCGATCCCGTCGCCGCGCTCGCGCGTCATCTGGCGGGCATAGAGTTCCAGCCCCACCGTGTTGGCGGTCTCGATCAGGTTGGCGGGCGCCCCATAGGTGGTGAAGGTGTCGATGGTGCCCATGGGAAAGGCAATGCCTTCGCCAGCAGGGATCAGCCGCTCGGTGGTGCCGTTCGAAAGCGTGACCGAGGCGTTGTATTCCTCGAACAGGATACCGGCAAAGGGGAAAGCCCGGCGCATGTCCTCGCGCAGGGGCTGGGCACCCGAGGCGTAGTACTGGTAGGCGGTCTCGACGGTGGCATGCCCGATCAGCTTGTCGAAGAACTCGGGGCTGACAAGCGCGCGCACGCCGGTCATGGTCTCGCCCTTGAGTTCGGTCTCGATCTGGCGCAGCACCGCGCGCACCTTCTGCTGCACCTTGGTGCCGGCGGTGCCCAGCACGAAGTCGGTCTGCTGCTGGGCAATGCCGAACTCGGTGAAATAGTCGTAGAGCGTGGTGCCGGCGCCATCCTTGACGATGCCCCTGAGCGCATTGATCTCCATGTATTCGCGGGTCTGGGCGTGCTTGTTGCGCATGAGCGTCAGCTTGCGGGTCATCACCGCGACCAGCGGGTCGGCATCGTTGCCGGACCCGATCGCCCGCACCCCCTGGATGTCGGCGGGCAGGATGACGTCGTTGTGCGGAATCCACGGCACCGCGAAGGAGCGCATGGTGCGCCCCTCGCGCGTGCCCACGGTGGCGGGCGCGCCCAGCGGCACCGAAGGCAGGAGCGACAGCACGCCTTCGCGGGCTTCGATGACCACGGTCCTT
>JALSRF010000396.1 GCA_026984895.1 Paracoccaceae bacterium | reverse complement strand
CCATGATCTTCAGCAGCCCCTGATCGATGGCGGTGCGATAGCGCGCGATGTTTTCGGTAAGGTTCCCGTCGAGAAGGCCGCGCTCTATCCGGTCGGCGATGCTGTCCTCGGCAAGATAGGCGTTGACCACCGTCGCCCCGCAGCCGATCAGCACGGCAAAGTAATGCGGATCGATGCATTCGGCCGAACGCACGTTGAGAGAACAGAAGGTTCGCAACCCCTTTCGCGTCAGCCAGCTGTGCACCGCGCTGGTGGCCAGGATCATCGGCATCGCAACGCGCTCGGGTCCCTGGGCCATGTCGCTCAGGATCAGATGCCCGGCCCCGGAACGCACGGCGTCCTCGGCCTCGGCGCGAATACGCGCCAGCGCGTCCCGCAGCGCACCCTCGCCGGCGCCGGCGGCAAAGGTGCAGTCGATCTCCTCCATCGGCGCTTTGAACGCCCCCTTCAGCGATTCGAACTGGGCGTTGCCCACGAAGGGGCTTTCCAGCACGATGATCTCGGTCTGGCTGCTGTCCTCGTCCAGCACGTTCTTGAGATTGCCGAAGCGGGTTTTCAGGCTCATCACCCGGTATTCGCGCAGGCTGTCGATTGGCGGGTTGGTCACCTGGCTGAAATTCTGCCTGAAATAGTGACTGAGCGGGCGGTATCTGCCGCTGAGCACCGCGCTCGGGGTGTCATCCCCCATGCTGGCGAGAACCTCCTTGCCGTCCTCGACCATGGGGGCGAGGATCTGCTCGAGTTCCTCCAGAGTATAGCCCGCCGCGATCTGCCGGCGGCGCAAGTCCTCGCCGGCATGGACCGCGCATTCGCTCACGCCCGAAAGTTCGGCCTCAAGGTCGGTGATCCTTTGCACCCAGTCTCCGAAGGGCAGCGCGCGCGACAGCTTGTCCTTGATTTCGGTATCGTGGAACAGCGCGCCCTTCTTCATGTCCACGGCCAGCATCTGGCCCGGGCCCAGCGCGCCCTTTTCGACCACGTTTTCTTCCTCGACCGGCACCATCCCGGCTTCCGAACCCGCCATCACCAGCCCGTCGCCGGTGACCACATAGCGCATCGGGCGCAGGCCCGAGCGGTCCAGCCCGGCGCAGACCCAGCGCCCGTCGGTCATCGCCAGCGCCGCCGGCCCGTCCCAGGGCTCCATCACGCTGTTGCAATAGGAATACATGTCGCGCCAGGCCTGCGGCAGCTCCACCGCCTGCTGGCTCCAGCTTTCGGGAACCAGCATGGTCTTGGCCATCGGGGCGCTGCGCCCGGCGCGCACCAGAACCTCGAAAACAGAGTCTAACGCGGCCGAATCGCTGCTTCCTTGCGCCACGATCGGCTTGATATCCTCGGCCAGATCGCCAAATGCCGCGCTGGCCATGCGTATCTCGTGGCTCTTCATCCAGTTCAGGTTGCCCTTGAGCGTGTTGATCTCGCCGTTATGGGCCAGCATGCGGAACGGCTGCGCCAGCCACCACTGCGGGAAGGTGTTGGTGGAGTAGCGCTGGTGGTAGATCGCGAACGCGCTTTCGAAGCGCTCGTCCAGCAGGTCGGGGTAGAATTCGGCCACCTGTTCGGCCAGCATCATCCCCTTGTAGATGATCGACCGGCACGACAGGCTGGCGATATACAGATCGGCGACCTGCGCCGCGGCGGCGGCCTTTTCTATGCGGCGGCGAATGACGTAAAGTTCGCGCTCGAAAGTCTCTTCATCCACCCCCTTGGAATTGGAAATCAGGATCTGCTCGATCTCGGGGCGGGTCGCGTTGGCCTTTTCGCCGAGCACCTCGATATTCACCGGCACATGACGCCAGCCATAGATGTAGTAGCCCATCCGCAGGACTTCGGTTTCGATGATCGTGCGGCAGGTTTCCTGGG
>JALSRF010000395.1 GCA_026984895.1 Paracoccaceae bacterium | reverse complement strand
CCGCCGCGTGCTGTCGCAGGCCCTGGGCGGGGCGGAGGCCGATGATGCCTGATTCTGTGCGCTTTACGCTGAACGGACAGCCGGTCGCCGCCGAGGCCCCGCCCGGCGAACGCCTGTCGTGGCTGTTGCGCGAACGGCTGGGCGCGCGCGATGTCAAGGTCGGTTGCGATGCCGGCGACTGCGGCGCCTGCACCGTGCTGGTCGATGGCGCGCCGGTCTGCGCCTGTCTGACGGCGGCCGGGCAGGTTGCCGGGCGGTCGGTGGAGACGCTGGCCGGGCTGGTGAAAGACGATGCACGCACCCGGGCGCTTGCCGAAAGCTTTCAGGATTTCGGCGCCGCCCAGTGCGGGATCTGCACCCCCGGCATGATGGTCTCGGCCACGGCGCTGCTGCGCGAAACCCCGCGCCCCGACGCGGCGCAGGTGATGGATGCGCTTGGCGGCGTGCTGTGCCGCTGCACCGGCTACCGCAAGATCATCGACGCGGTTCTGGCCGCGGGCCGGGGTGCCAGCACCGCCAACGCCGCCAGCACCGCCGCCGCCAAGGCTCATGCCCGCGCGTGCGAAGGCGGCGTCGGTGCCGCGATCCGCCGGCTTGACGGGGCGGCGAAGGTCGAGGGGCGCGAGGCCTTCGGCGACGACATCGCCCCGCCCGGCACGCTGGAGCTCCGCGTGATCCGCGCACCCTTTGCCCGGGCGGCGTTCTCCTTTGGCGATCTCGATGCCTTCGCCGCGCGCCCGGGCATCGAAGCGGTGCTGAGCGCGGCCGACATCACCGGGCGCAACCGTTTCGGGGTGATCCCCGGCTTTCAGGATCAGCCGGTGTTCGCCGAGGGCATCACACGCTTTCGCGGCGAAGCGGTGGCGGCGGTGGTCGCCACGCCCGAGGCCATGCGCGGTTTCGACATGGCGGATTTTCCGGTCAGCTTCTTCGAACTGCCCGCCGTGGAATCCATGGCCGAGGCGCTGGCCGACGACGCGCCGCTCCTGCACGACGCGCGCGCACAAAACGTGATGTGCGGGGGCTTCGTTGCCCATGGCGATGCGGCCGCGGCGCTGGAACGGGCGGCGGTCACGGTCGAAGGCCGTTTCGAGACCTCTTTCGTCGAACACGGCTATATCGAGCCCGAAGCGGGCTTTGCGCGCATGGTCGGTGCGCGGCTGGAAATCCACGCCTGCACCCAGGCGCCGGTGATGGACCTCGACGCGCTGGCCGGGATCCTGGGGCTGGAGCCCGCGCGCATCCGCATCGTGCCCACCGCGGTCGGCGGCGGCTTCGGCTCGAAGCTCGACATCTCGGTGCAGCCCTACCTGGCGCTGGCGGCGCTGAAGACCGGCAGGCCCGTGCGCATCGCCTATGGCCGCGGCGAATCGCTGCAATCCACCACCAAGCGCCACCCGGCGGCGATCTCGCTCAGGATCGGAGCCGGGCGGGATGGGCGCATCCAGGGCTTCGACTTCAGCGGAGATTTCAACACCGGTGCCTATGCGTCCTGGGGGCCGACCGTGGCCAACCGGGTGCCGGTTCATGCCTCGGGGCCGTATCGGGTGCGCGATTACCGCGCCAGCGCGCGCGCCGTGCACAGCAATGCCCCGCCCTCGGGCGCCTTTCGCGGCTTTGGCGTGCCGCAGGCGGCGGTGGCGCAGGAAAGCCTGTTTGACGAACTGGCCGCGCGCCTTGGCATGGACGCGCTGGAGTTTCGCCTGCTGAACGCGCTGGATAACGGCGTGCCCACGGTCTGCGGGCAGGTGTTCGCGCAGGGCGTGGGCGTGAAGGCCTGCCTTGAGGCGCTGCGCCCGTTCTGGGAGCGCGAACGCGCCGCGGCCGAGGCGTTCAATGGCAGGGGCGGGAGGCTGCGGCGCGGCG
>JALSRF010000394.1 GCA_026984895.1 Paracoccaceae bacterium | reverse complement strand
AGGCGATGGGCGACAAGCTGCTGATCGAGGATCTGTCGTTCTCGCTGCCGCCCGGCGGTATCGTCGGCGTCATCGGCCCCAACGGCGCCGGCAAGACCACGCTCTTTCGCATGCTCACAGGGCAGGAGCAGCCCGACGCCGGCAGCATCGAATACGGCGACACGGTGAAACTCGCCTATGTGGACCAGTCGCGCGACGCGCTGGATGCGGAAAAGACGGTGTGGGAGGAAATCTCGGGCGGCGCCGAGGTGATCGAACTGGGCGACGCACAGATGAACAGCCGCGCCTATGCTTCCGCCTTCAACTTCAAGGGCGGCGATCAGCAGAAACCCGTGGGGCTCTTGTCAGGCGGCGAACGCAACCGGGTGCACCTGGCGAAACTGCTGAAAGAGGGCGGCAACGTGCTGCTTCTGGACGAGCCCACCAACGACCTTGACGTCGAGACGCTGCGCGCGCTGGAAGACGCCATCGAAACCTTCGCCGGCTGCGCGGTGATCATCAGCCACGACCGCTTCTTCCTCGACCGGCTCTGCACCCATATCCTGGCGTTCGAGGGCGAAGCGCATGTGGAATGGTTCGAAGGCAACTTCGCCGATTACGAGGAAGACAAGAAGAAGCGGCTGGGGGTGGACGCGCTGGAGCCGAAACGGGTGAAGTTCAAGAAGTTTGTGAGGTGAGGGGATTCGGCGAACTGTTTTAAGTATGTGCCACACGTCCATTTCTCGGCAAAATGCGTGACGGTCAGTTCAGCCCAAGACCATTTCGCCTTTCCGGCAGAATGAGGAGTGCGCCTACAGCGATCGAAATCGCGACTTGTTTTCTGGAAGCTGGAACAATCCGTTATCCAAGTTCTTTCTTTGAACCAGCATTTTATCCCAGTGCCACAGCACCGCAGCCGCCTGCTCTCCAATCCTTTTCTTTTGCAACGCTGGCGACAGATAAAATGCGACAATCTTGTTTCTAAGTATTGCCGCCCGTTCGGCTTTCTTTTTGGAATTCTGCAAGTCTTTCGAAATGACAATCCAGTCACGGCCAAGCTCACTGAAATAATCTGTATCACAAATATCCGGTGAGAACTTGTCGCGAAGCGGTAGCGCTTCGTGTCCATCAATGGAGATGATTTCGTTCAGAGCGCGCGCTATGCACGGCGGCATATTGTGGTCAAATAGAACTTTGACCATTCGTTCTATCCAAATTCAATTCAAACTTGATTCCAGCATTCAAGAAGTTCTTAGGAATCTCATATATCTTTGATAAATAATCAATATCATCAAACAATTCGAACTCTTCTCGAAGAGTTCTTGTAGAAACTCCAAACCTATCAAGGATCGGATCACCAAAGTGCCTGGCAGGATCAATTACAACCTCGGAAAACTGCTCCGGTCGCCATCTGGCAACCATTTCATTTTCATATTCTAAGTCATTGAGTGATTGGAAAATGATATCCCGAAAGACCTTTTGTCCCGGCTGTTTCCGTGAAAGGCTGACGAGTTCGCCATCATTTTCCACGGCTTCCATCAGGATTTCGGAGCCATCAGTTTTGAAGGAATGTGATACAAGGGGGCGGTCGATTCCAAGTTTTTTTTGGGCAAATGAAATTGCAAACCGGATCGACTGCAAAGAGATGCCTGCACGCCTCATTGCCGCGACGATGCGAACCTCAATCAGATCCTCGAAACTGATTTCGGTAACATTATCATTTAGAAACTGGTAGTAAGCTCTCCAAAGAGGCTCATATGGGCCACTCCCCCTTGTCCAGCGAAAAACCTGTTGGGGGCTAATGCCGACTAGGCGTGCGGCCTCTCTTGGCGTATAGACTCCCCTACCAAGAATTTCGTAGTCGAGTGGCATGAATTTCCTCCGTATACCTCTGTAGCAATCCGTCGGTCGAGTGCCAACCCGCCATTTCCACCCGCCCCCCAAACCCACGCCGGTCCACCTCAACGCCGGCGGGCTGAAGCCCGCCCTGCGCCGCGCCCTGCTCGCCATATTCTCCGTCCGGCACCGCGCCTGACCGTTCTGCCTCCACCCGGCCCGTGCGAATATCCCCATGAATATCCCCATGGCGCGAAGAATGCGCCCAATCGCCCGCGCGACAAACCCATGCCTGATCGGCCTTGCCCAATTCCCCGATCGCGCCGCGGGCAGTTCGCACAATCGCACCGGGGCGCGATGTCGTTCGACACGGCCCCGGCCCGCCTCCGGCGCGCTTGCCCGGCTCCAGCCGCCGCTACCGCCCGTATGTCGCCGTGAACGACGCCTTCGCCAGAAGCCCGTCGCCAAGCCCCTTGTTCAGGACAAAGGAAAACAGCGCCGCCGAGCCGGTTTTCGGAATGCCCGCCGCCTTCAGGATGTCGGGCACGCCAAGGGCGTAAAGCGTGAAGACATAGCGGTGCGGTGCATCGCCGGCGGGCGGACACGGGCCGCCGTAGTTGCCGTTTTCGCCGGTCGCGCCGGTATCCATGAAATCGGTCATGCCGCCAAAGGCACCCGCCGGCAACGCATCGGGCGAATTGCCTGCGCCCTGTGCAAGACCGGTGGTATCGGGCGGCAGGTTGTAGACCGCCCAGTGCCAGAAACCGCTGCCGGTGGGGGCGTCCGGGTCGTGCACCTGCAGGGCCAGCGATCTGGTGCCCGCGGGCACGCCGCTCCATTCAAGCGCGGGCGAGACGTTCTGGCCGGTGCAGCCGAAGGCGCCCAGCACGAATTTCGTATCGAAGACGCCCGAGGCAAGGTCGGGGCTGGAGATGGTCATCTCCTGCGCGCGCGCCGGTGCGCCCAGAAAGACGCCCGCCACCACCAGCGCGCCCCAAAGCGCGATTGCGCCGCCAAACCTGGATGGAATCGAATGCAACATCGTGATCTCCCTGTTGTTCCGGGCTCTTGCGGGGCCGTCCATCGTTTGCGGTCGCCGACGAGCCATGGGCAAGCATCGCACCGCCGGGCCGGGGCTGTCAAACCGGCACCGGGCACGGCAGATGCGGCGGTTGCGGCGGTTGCCGACACGCGCGCCTGGCGCCGCCTCCGTCAAGCGCCGTCGATCTCCGAGATCGGTTGAACCGGCGGCGCAACCGGACTAACAAGGCAGGCGCAGCGGCCCCGTAGCTCAGAGGATAGAGCAACCGCCTCCTAAGCGGTAGGTCATAGGTTCGACTCCTATCGGGGCCGCCAGCCGCCGTCCGCAACGAGACGCTTCGCATCCCTCCCCGGCACGGCGGGACGCCACCTTGTTCCCTCGCCGCCTTGTTCTCTCGTCGCCTGGCCCCGTGCCCGCTGCCCCGTGCCCGCTTGCCCCCGCGTCGTCGCCGCCGCGGGCGTCAGGCGCGCCAGTGCAAAAGCCGCCGCTCGGCCAGGCCGATGAAAAAGCTGATCGCAACCCCCAACAACGACAGAATGGCGACCCCGGCAAAAAGCTGCTCCAGATCGTAAAGCGAACCGGCTTCGAGGATGAACGCGCCGATGCCGAACTCGGCCCCCAGCATTTCGGCGGCAACCAGCAGGATCACGGCAATGGCCAGGCTGATGCGCAGCCCCGAAAGAATACCCGGCATGGCACCGGGGATCACGATCTTGCGCACGATCGAGCCCCACGACAACCCGAAGCTCTGCCCCATGCGGATCAGGGTGCGGTCCACGTTGTCCACCGCGCCATAGGTGGCCACCACCGTCGGCGTGAACGTGCCGAAGGCGATCAGCGCATATTTCGACGCCTCGTCGATGCCGAACCAGATCACGAACAGCGGCAGCAGCGCGATCTTGGGAATCGGGAACAGCGCGGCAACCAGTGGCACCAGCCCGGCCCGAACATAGGTAAACAGCCCGATGGCAAGGCCCACGCTCACCCCGGCCGCCACCCCCAGAGCGGCGCCCACACCCAGCCGGGCAAGCGAGGGGGCCAGATGGGCCCAGAGCCGGCCCGAAAGCGCCATCTGCCAGAGCGTTGCCGCCACATCCGAAGGCCGGGGCAGGGTCAGCGCCCCGATCCAGCCGCTGCGGGTGCCCCATTCTGCCAGCGCGATCAGCCCGGCAAAGACCAGCGGCCCCACCCAGCCGACGCGCCGCGGCCGAAAGCCGCCGCCGCGATAGGGCACGGGGCGGGTCGCGGGGCGTGAGCCGGCAGCGGCGGGCGGCGGGCCGGCCTTGCGGCGGGACTCATCCATCCAGCAGCTCCTGATCTGCCTCTTCGGCCTGTTGGCGCATGATCTCCCACAGATGCCGCTCGATCCCGGCCAGATCCGGGTCCGTGCGGGTGCGCTGCTCAAGCGGCTTGTCGATGCTCACCAGTTCGCGCAACCGGCCCGGTCGGCGCGACAGCACCGCCACCCGATGGCCAAGACGCACCGCCTCGGCCAGGTTGTGGGTCACATAGACCGCGGTGAACGGCGCGCGCAGCCACAGTGCGACAAGATCCTCCATCAGCAATTCGCGGGTCTGGGCGTCCAGCGCGCTCAGCGGTTCGTCCATCAGCATCACCGCCGGGTTCACCGCCAGCGCCCGGGCGATGGCAACGCGCTGTTTCATCCCGCCCGACAGGTTGCGCGGCAGCACGTCCCGGTATTCGCTCAGCCGGGTGCGCGCCAGCACGTCGTCGATGATCTCGCGGGTGCGCCGGCGCGACAGGCCGTGATCCTCCAGCACGAGGCGGATGTTGCCCTGGGCGCTGCGCCATGGCAGCAGGGCGAAGTCCTGAAACACGTAGGTCAGCGGGTTGAGGCAGCCGGGCGGCGGGGTGCCGACCTGCACGATGTCGCCCGCTGTCGGGCGTTCCAGCCCGCCAATCAGCCGCAGCAAGGTGGACTTGCCGCAACCCGAAGGACCGACGATGCACAGGATGCCCCCGGCCGGAACCTCAAGCGAAATGCCCTCCAGCACCCTTGTCGCCCCGTAGGAATGCGAAACCTCGCGCAGGCTCAGATGCATGGCACATGCCCTCCTGCGCCCGGCCGGCGCGCGTCCGCGGTTGCAGCCGGACCGGGGCGGGGCCGCACGGGCCGCCGGGGCATCATTCGATGATCGTCACGAAGCCCGGGTCCACAAGGGTTTCGAACGTGACATCGCCTTTCACGAAGCCTTCGGACCTGAACCAGTCGAGCTGATCCAGCACCGAAGCCTTGTTCAGCGCCGCCCCCCTGTTGATGCGCATGGCGCCGTTGACGATGGATTTCGCGGCCTTTTCCAGCGGCTTGTCGGCATAGACGTATTCATGCACCAGTTCGACCATTGCCGCGGCCGCATCCTCGCCGGCGGTCCGGTCAACCAGCGCGGCGTTGAAATCGTCGGCCCCGCGGGAAAAGGCGCGCAGGAACGCCTCGGCCAGGGGCCTGTCGCCGCCGGCGATCCCGGTCGAGGTGAACACCGTCGTCACCTGATAGTCCGGCAGGTAGTCGGCGACGCTGCCGATGATTCTGGCCTTGCCGGCGCCATCCAGCGCCTTGGCGATATGAGGAACGATCGACCAGGCGTCGATCTGGCCGGATTTCAACGCGCCGATGATCGCGCCGACCTTCTGCAGCGGCTTGAAATGCAGCGTCGCGTTTTCCCTGGCCGCGATCCGCGAGCCCATGTAGTGAAACGACGAACCGGCCTGGGTCATGCCGAAGCTGTGGCCGTCGAGATCGGCGGGGCTCGCAAGGCCGGCCTCGTTCGCGGCAACCGAGGCCAGAATCTTCTGCCCGTCGATCCCCGGCTCTTCCGACAGCGCCCCGCCAATGACCTTGACCGCCCCCTTGTCGGCCAGCGAAACCAGCCCGCCGGATATGGCCGTGACCCCGAAACTCACATCGCCCGATGCCACGGCAACGGCCATGGGCTGCGCCGCCTGAAAGAATTTCAGCTGCACATCCAGCCCCTCGTCGGCGAAATAGCCGCGTTTCAGCGCCACGAAGCTGGCCGCATGAGAGGTGAAGTGAAGCGCGCCCACGTTCAGCCGGGTTGCACCGGCACGCGCCGGCGCCCCCAGAAGCGACAAGGCGGTGCCCGCACCCATGAGAGAAAGCGCATGGCGGCGATTGATCGGTTGCATGAATTGTCCTCCGTTCGGTCCCGGAACATTCAAACGGGCAATGCACGGCGAAGTCAACAACCCCGCACCGCGCCCGGACGGACGCGGACGAAAACGGCGGGCGTGCGGGCGAACCGTCCGGCGGGTTGCCCCGGGTGCGCGCTACACCATCCGTATCACGTCCCGGTCGATGGACAGCATGTAGCCCTTGCGCGCGATGTTCCTGATCAGCAGCGCACTCACCATCTGGTTGCCCAGGGTGTCGCGCAGGCGCTTGATGCGGGTCGCGCCGGCGGCCTCGTCGCAGTCGGCGACCGGACGCCCGGAAATCATTGCCTCGATCTGCGCCCCCGAAAGGACCTCTTCGTCCATCCGCGCCTCGGCCAGCACCGACAGCGTTTCGATGGCCGCCTCGGTCAGCGAGAATTCCATGTTGTTGATGTAGACGGCCCGCTCTTCACGGCTGATCAGCAGGGAAGAGACCTGGATTCCGGCGCGCTCGATCTCGCTCATGCGGCGGTTGAGAGCGATGATCGTGACCAGGAACACGAGCGCGGCGATCATCAGCGCCGTGGCAAAGACCAGGAGGACGAAGATCACCGTTCGGTAGCTCTGCAATACGTCGGAAAAGGCGGTGCCGCTCTGGGCAAGGATTTCCAGCAACTTGATATCGGCGTTCGCGGTCAGGTCGTCATTGGCCACGAAAATCTGCTCGACGCGCGCATTGAAGGCATTGGCATCGGGCAGGTTCGAGAACAGCATGAAGGCCGCCGCCAGAAGGATGACGACGATGGCCGCGATTCCGATGGCAACAACGCGCATCCCGCCCCGGCGCGCCTCAGAAACGTAAGAAGAACTCCCCAGCACTTTCTTTCCTGTCTTGCAAACCCTCTTCACCGAAGACCGACAGAACGGTCAGCAGCGTCCAGCGGTGTTTCTCCAGACGCCGTTCGACCGCCGGCACCGGGTCGCGCCGCGCGGCGCAGATCGCATCCGGCAGTTTCATGACACCGTAATGCAGGCGCAGGGGATTGTCTCGCTTTGCCTTGTAGTCGGCATAGCAGGCGGCATCTGCCGCCCCCGCCGAAAACAGCGCCAGCGCGCCGGCATGCAGGATGATGGTTGCAAGGAGCCAAGCCTTCTTCATGGCGCGATCTTGCGCAAAACCGGGATGCTATTCAATGGCTGGCGTGCATCGGGCGGCTGTTATCCGATAACGGCGCGCCGATATTGCCTGTCAGCCGCACCCGCCGCAATCCTCGCGCCATCGCAGCCCATCGCGACCGGCCCCGCCCTGGCGGCCACGACAGACAGACAGAGGAAAAGACCATGACAAGACAGCTACTGGCATCGGTGCTTGCAATCGCGCTCGGCCTTGGCGCGATCGCGCCAGGCCCGGCCGTGGCGGGCCGGGACAACAACGATGTCGGCCGCCTCATCGCCGGGGCGATCACGCTTTACATCTTCGGCAAGGCCATCGAGCAGGCCAGCCGCCGGCCGGCGCACCGTGCCGGGGTGCCGGTTTCGCAGGCGCCCCGTCGCCCCGGCGTGATCGTGCCCCCGGTTGCCCCGCCCCGCCCGGTGTTTCGCGGTCGCGTGCCCAATGAATGCCGCTTCACCGTTGCCAATCAGCCCGGGCACCGCGGGCGGATCGGCGTCTACAGCAAGCCGTGCCTGGACGAGGTGATGTATCGCCCCGAACGCCTGCCCGCCCAGTGCCTGCGTCGGGTGCGGGTGCGCCACGGCGGCGTGGCCGAGGTCTACGGCGAAACCTGCCTGGGCACCTTCGGGTTCCGCGACAGCAACTGGCAGGGCTGAGACCGGCTGCTGCCCACCACGGGCCACGAATTCCGGCGCGGGTCTCCCCAGCTTTCCGCGCCGGCCTCCTGGGCGGGTCGCCAATGGCACCCGCCCGTTTTTCGTCTTGCCGGCGGGGCGTTCCCGGGGTTTGATCGCGCCATGAAGCCGCTGAAGCCGCTGCCCGACTTTTCCCGCGAAGCCGCCGCCCTTGACCGGGGCGCGTGCCGGGTGGTGGGCATCGACGAGGCCGGGCGCGGGCCGCTGGCCGGGCCGGTGGTGGCGGCGGCGGTTCGCCTTGATCCGCAGAACATCCCTGCGGGGCTGAACGATTCAAAGCGGCTGTCCCCCTCCAGGCGCGCCCGGCTGAGCGAAACCCTGCGATGCCATGCGGATGTCAGCGTGGCCGAGGCCAGCGTGGCCGAGATCGACGAGATGAACATTCTTCGCGCCTCGATGCTGGCGATGGAGCGCGCCGTTGCCGGGCTGGCAGGCCCGGTTGATCATGCGCTGGTGGACGGCAACCGCGTTCCGCCGGGGCTGCGGGCGATCGGGGAGGCGGTCGTGAAGGGGGACCAACGGGTGCTGTCCATCGCCGCGGCCTCGATCGTGGCGAAGACCGCACGCGACCGGCTGATGGTGGATTTGGCGCAACACTACCCCGGTTACGGCTGGGAAAGGAACGCGGGCTACCCGACCCGACAGCACCTTGAAGCGCTGCGAAATCTCGGACCGACCCC
>JALSRF010000393.1 GCA_026984895.1 Paracoccaceae bacterium | reverse complement strand
CCCGGTCGGGCGATGCCGGCGGGGCGCGGCGCGCCTCGGCCCACCAGCGGCGCCAGTCGCTTTCCAGCGCATAGACATCCGCGCCCGGCATCAGGGCGCGTGCCTCTTCCAGCGTCTCGGGGCGCAGTTGCGCCAGGCCGGTGTCGTCCACCACCACGTCGCGCCGGGCAAAGCGGATGATGTCGCCGGGCGCCTCGTGGATTTCGTAATCGGGCAGGCTGTCGGCGCGGATGATCTCGCGCACCATGGCGCGAAACACCCGGCGCGGGCTGGCAGAGCCGGATTTCTTCAGCAGCGTGCTCACCGACACCTGCCACTCGGGCTGGCGGCCGCAATGCTTGCGCGCCAGTTCGTAAAGGCGGCGCTCAAGCGGGCGTCTCAGGCTGAAATAGTCTCTGTTCAAGGTCAAGACCGACTTTGACAGCACCGCGCGATACAGCCATTCCGACAGGGTGACCGTCACCGAAACCATGCGCCCGGCGCGGGTCTTGCGCACGATCTCCCAGCTTTCGATCAGCCCGAATCCGGTGGTCACCTCCTTGTCGCCGGTTGCGATGTTGGTGGTGATCCGGGTGCCCGCCAGGCGTTCGAAGGCATCGCGCAGGCGCCGGTAGCTTTCGCCCGAGGTGTCGCGCCCGGTCGCCAGCAGCAGGTCATGGGCGGTCAGCGTCAGCCTGCGCGAAAGCGCCCGCCCGGCATTGAGCGCCGCCATCAGCTGGCTGATGCAGAAGATCAGGATATCGGCATCGAAGATCGTCGCCCGGCCCTTCACGCTCGGGGTGATGGTGACCGATACCGCGTTGTGCTCGTAGCTGAGCACGCGCCGGTCCGGGCGGGTAGAGAGCGAAAAGATCGGGTGTTCCATCGAAGCCAGGTCGTGCTTCGGGGAAACCTGCGCGAAATCGCAGACGAAAAAGTCGCGCGTGGTTCCGGCAGGCGCCCTGCCCTGCCCTGCGCGCATCGCTGTCCCTGCTTGTGTTGCTGTCACGCGCCCCCGTTTCCGGCCCGTTCGCGGCCGCCCTTCGCCTGAGTCTCCAGCCGTGTTGCCCGGCTGTGCATCCCGTTTGCGGGATTCGTGGTTTCAGTGACACCTTGGTAGTTATCCACAGCCCCCGGGTCCAGCCCCGAACCGCAGGCGAACGTGGGATCGGAATCGTCTGATCGGATGTTCAGAGTCGCCCTTTCGTGGGATCGGAATCGCCTGCTCTTCCATTTTCCCGGAAAATGCGGGTTCTTTCAGGCATTTGCACAAAAGCAGAAAACCCCGTAACGAATAGATAACGGAAAATAACCTGCGAAAAAGGACCGCGATTCCCTACCGGTCGCGATTTCGCCCCCTGGCAAGGGCCGAATCTGCCCAGAAAAGCAGTGTTTGTTCGCCTCTTCTTCCCATGTCCCACGTTTTGTGATACCTAGTCAAAAAGGTGTTACATCGAGGTCAGCCATGAGCAGCGACACGCTTCCGCCCTATCTGAACATCGCCCCCGATACCGCCAGGGACGATCTGGACCCCCCGGTGGGCACCGAAGCCTTCGGGAATATCGCCCTGGCCTGCCAGCAGGGACGGGACGACCTTGCCGGGCGGGGGCTTGACGAAACCGGCGCCAAGCGGCTGCGCCTGTTTTCCACCTGGGAGATCACCAAATACCTGATCCCGGTGGCCCCGGCCCATTTCCGCCGGGTGTTGCGCCAGAACCCGGATCTGCCGCAGGGGCGTTCGGAAACCGAAGGCGGGGCCAAGTGGTTCACCCTTGACGAGGTGTTGCAGCTCAGGGTGCATTTCGCGGCCCAGGGCTCGAAGGCCAAGGCCTACCTGCCCTACCGCCCCGAGGGGCTGCCGGCCAAGATCGTGGCGCTGGCCAATTTCAAGGGCGGGGTCGGCAAGACCTCGACCTGCGCGCATCTGGCGATGTCGGCGGCGCTCGACGGCTACAGGGTGCTGATGGTCGACCTCGACAGCCAGGGCTCGATGAGCTCGATCTTCGGCGCCCGGGTCGAGGACGAATGGGGCACGGTGTTTCCGCTGCTGGCGCGCCACTACGGCGAAACGCTGCAGGCCGACAACCAGCGCCGGCTGGAGCGCGGCGAAGCGCCGGTTCCGCTGGACGACACGCTGAGCCAGGCGCTGAAGGTGCGCACGCAGGACGTGATCCACAAGACCCACTGGCCGAACATCGACCTGATCGGGGCGCAACTGAACCTTTACTGGTCCGAGTTCCAGATCCCGGTCTGGCGCATGCAGAGCCGCGGCTGGAAGCTCTGGGATGCGCTTGGCGATGTGCTGGCCGCCGACGGGGCGCTTGCGGATTACGACATCGTCTTTCTGGATACGCCGCCCGCGCTTGGCTACCTGACCATCAATGCGCTGGCGGCGGCCGACATCCTGCTGGTGCCGCTTGGTGCCTCGTTCCTGGAATTCGATTCCACGGGGCGGTTTTTCGACATGCTGCACGCAACCTTCGCTTCGATCGAGGAAGGGGAAAACACTGCCGCGCGTGCCCTCGGGCGCCCCGAGATGGCCTTCGAATGGGATGCGGTGCGCGCGCTGGTGACGCGCTATGACGCCAGCCAGCAGGCCGAGATGGCCGGGCTCATGCAGGCCTACCTGGGGCGCACGCTCAGCCCCTACCGGCAGGATTTCACCGCGCTGATCGGGCAGGCCGGGGAAAGCGTGAACGGGATTTACGAGGCGGATTATCGCGATTTCAACCGCGAAACCTACGCCCGCGGGCGCGCCACGTTTGACGAAACCTATGCCGAATTCAAGAAACTGCTGGTCGGCATCTGGCGGCGCGAGGAGCTTGCCCGCGGGCAGGCGGCGGCAGAATGATGGAGCTTTCCAGCGATGAGTGAAAAATTTTCCTTATTTTTCAAGGTATTATACGGCACCTGTTTCGTATGCGAAACATCCGGCCGTGCGCAGGGGTATGACGATGGTAACCGGCGCGCCCTCATCATGCCGGGCAGGAGGGACTGAAAATGGCAAAACGCAAGCGGCTGGGCCCGCCCGAAATTGCAACGCAAAAGGCGCCTCGGACCAAGGCCTGGGGCAGCGATGCGGCCGGGTCAGCAAACCCCCTGGGCGTGCAGCCCGTGCGCCCGCCGCGGCGCCCGCCAATTGCCCAGGTGGCCGGCGAGGCAGCCGCGCAGGCGGCGCTGGAAGAGGTGGCGGGCGAATTGCAGAGCGCCCGGGCCGAGGGCCGGATGGTGATGCAATTGCCCCTAGATTCCGTGGACGAAACCTATCTGGTGCGCGACCGGATGGAGGAGGACGCGACCGAACAGGCTGCCCTGCTGGACAGCCTGCGCCAGCGCGGCCAGCAGACCCCGATCGACGTGGTCGATCTTGGCGACGGACGTTACGGGCTGATTTCCGGCTGGCGGCGGCTGAACGCGCTGCGCAGGCTGTACGCGCAAGGGCAGGGGCCCGAGACCGTCCTGGCCCTGCTGCGCCGCCCCGAGGACGCATCCGAAGCCTATCTTTCGATGGTCGAGGAAAACGAGATCCGCGCCGGCCTGTCGTTCTACGAGCGGGCAAGGATCGTGGCGCGGGCGGTTGAAAACAGTGTCTATTCCAGCGAAAAATTGGCCTTGAAGGGGCTGTTCGGCAATGTCAGCCGGTCGAAACGCTCGAAGATCGGCAGCTTTCTGAAGCTCTACCGGGCCCTTGACAGCCGGTTGCGGTTCCCGTCGGCGATTTCCGAGCGGCTCGGCCTGGCGCTGGTGCGCGCCTTCGACGCCGATGCGCAGATGGAAACCCGCCTGCGCGACCGGTTGCGAAAGGCAATGCCAGCCACCGCCGAGGAAGAGCTGGCCTTGCTGGAACGGGCGCTCAAGGCGGCGGCGCCGGCGGGCAGGGGCCATGACCGGGCGCGCGACGAGGAGAACGCCCCCGACACCGCCCGGGCCGCGGATGCCGCGAAAAAAACGGCAAAAACCCCCGTAACAGAGACTGTTTCAGGTCAGGATGTCGCGCCGGGGATCAGGCTGGAAGGCGCGCCGGGGCGGCTGGTGCTGCGTGGCCGGGGAGTGGACGAGGCGCTGCGCCGGGACCTGGTCGCCTGGCTGGCCCGGCGTTAGAGCCTGTCGCACATGGCCGGATCCGGGCCGGTTCTGGCGCGGGTTTCGGCGCTGGAATCGGTGCGGCAGGCAAAAGGGCAGGGGGGGCACCTGCCCGGGTGGGCGGCTGGCCGGGCCGCTTGCGCGCCCCGGGCAAGGCAGGTGTGATCCGGCGCAAACAGGCGGCGTTCGCGCGGCCTGTCCGCCTGGCTGTCCGGCTCAGGGCGATCCCATCAGCAACGGATCGTGGTGCGCGGTGGGGTCCAGCGTGGACAGGCCCGGATCGCTCAGCGTGCCGGGTGCATCCATCGGCAGCACCGGCTGGTTCATCGTCAGCGCATTCCAGATATCGGCTGCCGTGGGATCGGTTGCCAGCGCGTTCGGGTCGCCCTGGGTGGTGATGTTCACCGCCCCGGAGCCGGCCCCGGCCTGTCCCATCTGCAGGGTGACCGTGTCGTTGGTGTAATCGATGACGACGGTTGCATCCTGGTTGCCGGCCAGCCCGGTGACGGCAACCTGGCTGAAGGTTCCCATGATCTGATCGACGTTGATCAGGGTCGAAGAGCCGCTGGTGACGCCGGTAAGGTCCAGCGACAGCGTGGAAGAGCCCAGATCGATGCCGGAATGAACCGAAGGGGCGTTCGGCCCGTAAAACCCGCTGCGGAATTCCGAGATCGAGCCGAGTTGCCCGCCCTGGGCGGTGAAATCCAGGGTGGACTGGCTGCCCAGGCGCATCACCGCCGGGCCGCTGCCGGCCCCGTCGAAGCCGACGGAGACATTGCTGCCCACGATCGACATGGTCGAGCCGTCGGTAAGATCGAAGGTGGCCCCGTCGGTGGCCAGGATCACCTGCGCATTGTCCGAGATCGTCATGTCGGTGTGGCCGTGGAACAGGCCGGTATTGGCGAAACGGCCGCCGGCGGCATCGATCGTCAGCAGATCGCTGTCCGTATAGCCCGAGCTCCAGAACTGCCCGGCATTGTCGATCTGCAACTCGGCGCCGTTGGTTCCGACATTGATCGCGCCGTTGACGTCAAGGTAGCCATGATCGACGTGAAGCTTGCCGCCAGAGCCGAAGTCGAAGTTCTGAATCGTGCTTGTTCCGCCGTAATAGACCCAGTTTCCGGCCAGATCGACACTGTCTCCGCTATGGGTGCCGGGCAGGTCCTGGGTGTCCCAGTTCAGCCGGTTGTCCCACCGCATCCCGTCGCCAAGGCTGTTGGGCACGAAACGCACGGTGGTGGCCGCCGGCCGGAAATGCGCGGCCAGCCCGAATCCCTGCTGGAAGAAGTTGACGATCAGGTCCGAATCGACCACATGCGACAGATTCCCCGAGGCCTGCGCGCGCAGGTAGTCGGCCAGATCGGTAATGGTGGCGGTCTGCTGGCCGAGGAGCTGCGCGGTAAATTGCTGGATGGTGGTCTGGTCGAGAACGTTCTGGTCCAGCCCGCCGGTGTTGATGTTGCGCGTTGCGGCCTCGGACAGGTTGTTGCTGCCCAGCCAGTTGTAGATGACCGTATCGTTGTAAAAGGCCGGCTGGCCGGTGCTCTGGAAAGCCTGGTTGGTGAACACCTTCGAAGCCAGCTCGGCCGGGTTGTTGGGATCGGCCAGGTGGGCGATGATGTTGTCGACCATGGTCGTCATGGCCCCGGCATCGGTCAGCCCCTGGGACAGCGCGCCCTGGCCCTGGGCCACGGTCTTGTAGCCGGCCGAGGTAATGACGTTGTCGCTGAGCAGCGAGTAGTTTCCGACATAGCCATGGTTCAGGTAGTTGCCGCCGAAGGCGTTCAGCGCGGCGTTGTTGTCCAGGAAAACGTTGTCCTCGATGAACCCGCCCGAGCGGATGTTGGCCCCGAAGGAGGCGCCGCGCATGGTGATGTTGTCGCGGAAGGTCACATCGGTGTTGTCGTACTGGATATAGACGTTCTGGCTGAACATGCTGGGAGGCTGGCCGTTCTGCCCGGACAGGTTGTAGTCATAGCCGTCTGCCCAGCCGTTGTGATCGAACAGGTTGTTTTGCAGCAGCAGGTCGTGGGTGTTCTTGAAGAAGGCGCCGCTGGCGCGGTCCGCGTGCGGCACCCAGGACGAGCCGTTGGCCGGCGCCGGCTTGATCACATCGATGATGTTCGAATTCTGCAGCGTAAAGCCGTGGATGTTCTGGATGTTCAGGCCGTCGGTGCCGGTGACATAGACATTGTCCATCAGGATGTTGTTGCCCGAAAGCGCCATCACGCCCTTGGAGAAGGCAATATCCTGAATGACGATATTGTCGTTGCTGTTCTGGAAGATCTGCACCTGCGAGGTGACCAGGGGCTTGCTGCCCGAGCCATAGGCGCCCACGTAGATCGGGTGCAGTTCGCTTTCGCCGTGGGTGCCGCGCTCGATCAGCCGGCCCAGGCCGTCATAGCTGAAGCCGCGTTCCAGCATCAGCCAGTCGGACGAGGGCGCGGCGCCGCGCCCGGTGATCGACGACCACAGCATGGAGCCGGCCTGCTGATCCAGTGCCATGCCCTGGGAAGACCCGTATTGCGGGTGGTTTATCAACCAGTTGGCATCGATCTGGTTGACGTTGATCCCCTCGCGCGCGGCGATGTCCTGAAGGGTCAGGGCGTTCGGGTCGCCCGACACATAGACCGCGCGGTGGTTGGTGCCGTATTCCACGATGGCCTTGCCGGCGCTGTCGGCCTGCAGATTGTAGAAGTTGCCCAGCCCCCATCCGGCCTGTTCCGGCCCCGCCACCGCATTGACGTTCGAGGTGAGCGTCGAGGTGGTGCCGTCGTTGTAGGTCACCTGGTAGGAGAAGGACAGCGGGCCGGTATAGCTGGAATCCGACATCACCAGCGCCAGCGAATGGTCCGGGTTGACGGTCAGGTTTCCGGCCTGCGGGCCCTGCATGATCTGCACCGAGGAGACATTGGCGCTGTTGGCCACATCGAGCGTGGAGACGCGCCCGGCGGTAACGGTGATGGCAGAGCCGTCCGCGGGCAGCAGCGTGTGCGCCACCGCTCCGCCGTCGCCGCCTGTTCCTGCGGTCTGCACCGGCGGCGAGATCGGGCCCGGTGCCGGGGGCGTAACCGGTGTGATCGGGGTGCCATTGTCGGCGATAACGGTCGTGCCGCCGCCTGTGCTGTCCCCCGTGCCGCCGCCCGTGCTGCCGCCCGTGCTGCCGGTCCCGGTATTGAGCGGACCCGAGTTGTCGGGGTCCGGGTCGGGGGGCGTCGTGCTGGCCGGGCCGGAGTTGTCGGGGTCCGGGTCATGGGGCGTCGTGCTGGCCGGGCCGGAGTTGTCGGGGTCCGGGTCATATGGGTGGGGGGCAATCTCGGTAATGGCCGGATCGTCGATATTTACCAGGGTAAGGCCGTGGTCGCTTCCCGGCAGGGTGGGGTCGCGCCTGTCCAGCAGGGTGGCAGCGCCGGCACGCGCGCCGGTGCTGTTCCCCATGCTTCCGAAAAAGGCGAGCAGCAGACCTATGAAGAGCTGGAAGACCGGCATGAATTCTCCTGGAATGGCGGCTGGGCAGTGTTTGTGTCGGGAACGAGGGAACTGGCACGAAGGGGCACGCGCCGACGGGCGGGACATTTCCCGTCTGACAGATATGCGGGTGGGCCGTCGGGGCGCATCGGTGCTTTCGTGTTCGGCGGCAGCCGGGTGTCAGGTTGTGAGCCTCGGGTTCTCGGAGCAGAGGGCCCGGGGCAGGCGAATGGCGGGCGAAAAAGAAACCGTTTGCTTCAATTTCGCCGAACATTTGCGGCGAGCTTTATGGCAACTTTTTGGTTTCTTGCGGGCGGACTCAAGGCGGGCAGGGCCCGGTGGCCGGTTCTGGCGGATTGCCGCCTAGAATCGGTCCGGGCCAACGGAAATCCGCCGATTTCGGCGGCAGGAGGCGCGCCGGGATTCGCAAAAGCCGGGCCCTGCCGCGCCAGCGGGAGACAGACTGTTCATGCTCTGGAAACAGTGGCCCGAGGTTCCGGTTAAAGTTCATGATCCTCGTGTGTTAAGCAGAGCCGTGCGCCGGGCGCGCGACATTGCAATTCACGCTCGCTATGCAGGGCCGGGCGGGGCAGACGGAGGACAGCGCAGTGAAGGTCGCAATTTTCGCCGGCGGCAAGGGGTCGAGACTGGTCGAGGAAACCCGCATCCGCCCCAAGCCCCTTGTCGAGATCGCCAACCGACCGATTCTCTGGCACATCATGCAGCACTATTCGGTCTACGGGCACCATGAGTTCGTGCTGGCGCTCGGCTACATGGGCGACATGATCAAGAAGTATATTTCCGACCTGTGCCAGTATAGCGGCAACCTCAGGGTCGATTTCACCAACCGCGAACTGTTCGGCGAGCCGGAAGGCGACGCGCCCGACATGGCGCCGACCCCGCCCTGGGTGGTGGACCTCATAGACACCGGCGTGGAGACCATGACCGGCGGCCGGCTGGCCCGGCTGAAGCCCTATCTCGGCAACGAGACCTTCATGCTGACCTATGGCGACGGCGTGTCGAACGTGAACATCGACGATCTGCTGGCCTTCCACCGCAGCCACGGCAAGCTGGTGACCATGACAACGGTGCGCCCGCTGACCACCTTCGGCCACCTGTCGGTGCGCGAGGACGGCAAGGTGGAACGATTCGACGAAAAGCCCGAAAACAGGGTCGACTGGATCAACGGCGGCTTCTTCGTGATCGAGCCCGAGGTTTTCGACGTGATCGACGATGTGAACGGCGACACCGTCATGTGGGAGCAGGGCCCCCTGCCCAAGCTGCTGGAGATGGGAGAGCTGATGGCCTATCGTCACCCGGGGTTCTGGTACTGCATG
>JALSRF010000392.1 GCA_026984895.1 Paracoccaceae bacterium | reverse complement strand
ATAGGCCCCGGGTTTGGAGCCGAAGATGCGGTGCTGGCCGTCGGCGCCTTCGGCGTGGGCGCGCGCGGCGGCGGGGTTTGTTTCGGGCGGCTCGTCCAGCGCCATCACCGCGCGCGCGGCGCTGTCGAAAAGCGCGATCAGCTGCGGGAAGGCGTCGCGGAAGAAACCCGAGATGCGCAGGGTGACATCGACGCGCGGCCGGCCGAGCGCGGTTGCGGGGATGATCTCGAAGCCGGTGACGCGGTGGCTCATGGCGTCCCACTGCGGTTTCACCCCCATCAGGGCCAGCGCCTGGGCGATGTCGTCGCCGCCGGTGCGCATGTTGGCGGTGCCCCAGGCGGTGATCAGCATCGCGCGGGGCCAGTCGCCGTGCGCCTGCAGGTGCCTTTCGATCAGCAGGTTCGCCGATTGCCAGCCCAGTGCCCAGGCGGTTCGGGTGGGCACGGCGCGGCTGTCCACGCTGTAGAAATTGCGCCCGGTGGGCAGCGTATCGGGCCGGCCGCGCGTTGGCGCGCCGGACGGCCCCGGGGCGACGAACAGCCCCGAAAGGGCGGTGAGAAGGCCCGACCCCTCGGCCGGACCGCAGGCGGCGATGGTGGGGGCCAAGTGGTTCAGGGCGTAGTCGAGGACGGCGGTCGTGGCCGGTCCGGGCAATGGGGGCTGTCTGTCAGGGGGGAGGTTCGCGTCCGGCACCGAGAGGGCGCGCATTTCGCGCCCGCCCTGGGGGGCGGGGTCGGGCGCGAACCGGATCGCTTGCGATCCGGTGTTTTCTTTTGCTCGACGGGCGTTCGCAGAATCCAGCAGCCGTGCGGCGAACAGCTCCAGCCGCTCCACCGTATCGCCGGTGCTGCGCCAGCGCGCCTCCGAAACCGATGCCAGCGCCTCGGGCCGCGGCCCCTCCCATGGCGCGGCCATGTCGCAATCAAGCGGATCGAAGCCCAGGCCGAAATCCTCGGCCAGCGCGCGCAGCAGCGACGCGTTCGCGCCGGCGCCATCGCCGCGCGGCACCCGCAACAGCGCCAGCAACAGGTCGCGTGCCAGCCGCCCCTCGGGCGAGAGGCCGAACACATGCAGCCCGTCGCGGATCTGCGCCTCCTTCAACTCGCACAGATAGGCGTCGAGCTTCGCCAGATCGCCTTCCTCGTCCTTGCCGCTCAGCCCCGCGTCCTGGTCCAGCCCCGTTACCGAGGTCAGCGACAGGATCTCGCGGCGGATGTGCTCCAGCCGTCGCGGGTCCACGCCTGCGGCCTCGTAATATTCGTCCACCAGCGCTTCCAAATCACGCATCGGCCCGTGGCTTTCGGCCCGCGTCAGGGGCGGTGTCAGGTGGTCGATGATCACCGCCTGTGCGCGGCGCTTGGCCTGGGTGCCCTCGCCCGGATCGTTGACGATGAAGGGGTAAATATGCGGCATCGGCCCCAGCACCGCCTCGGGCCAGCAGGAGGCCGAAAGCGCCAGCGCCTTGCCCGGCAGCCATTCGAGGTTGCCATGCTTGCCCATGTGAACGATCGCATCCGCCCGGTGCACGTGCCGCAGCCAGAAGTAGAAGGCGAGATAATTGTGCGGCGGCACGAGATCGGGCGAATGGTAGGTATCAGTCGGGTCGATGTTGTAACCGCGCGCGGGCTGGATGCCGACCACCACGTTGCCGAACAGCAGGACCGACAGCTTGAAACGGCCGCAATCGACCTCGCCGGGTTCGAAGAACGGGTCGGCCTCGGGCGGGCCCCAGCGCTCTTCGATGGCGGCGCGCAGATCGTGCGGCAACTGGCCGTAGGCGATCTGGTAGTCCGACATCATCAGTTCCACCCCGCCCGAGCGGCTTGCGCGGTCGGTCAGCCAGTTGGTGGGGCCGGCGAGAATGGCCCGCATCAGCGCGTCGGGGTCTTCT
>JALSRF010000391.1 GCA_026984895.1 Paracoccaceae bacterium | reverse complement strand
AGGCCCCCTCCAGATCGGCCGCGCGCCCGCCTTCCAGCGCACCCAGCATCAACGCCGCATCTTCGACCGAGCGGCACAGCGGGCCGACGGTGTCGAAACTGGCGCACAGCGGCACCACCCCCCTGAGCGACAGCCGCCCCGAGGACGTTTTCAGCCCCACGAGGTCATTCCACGTCGCCGGGATGCGCACCGACCCGCCGGTGTCCGAGCCGACGCCAACCGGAGCCAGGCCGAAGGCAACCGAGGTCGCCGCGCCCGAACTGGAGCCCCCGGAAACGGCCTCGGGATCGTTCACGCAAGGGGGCGTCCGGGTGATCGGGTTGTAACCCAGCCCCGAAAAGGCCAGTTCCGACATGTGCGTCTTGCCAAGGCAGACGGTCCCGGCCGCGGTTGCGTTTTCCAGCACCTCGGCATCGCGTTCGGGGATGCGCCCGGCCAGCAGGGCCGATCCTGCCTCGGTTGCGATACCGGCGGTGTCGAACAGGTCCTTCCACGAAACCGGAACCCCGTCGAGCGCAGAGACGCGCTGCCCTGCCGCGGCCCGCGCCGCCGCGGCCCGCGCTTCGGCCAGGGCGCGTTCGGGCGTGACCCGGGCGTAGATTCGCGCTGCCAGGGGATGGCTTTCGATCGCCCCAAGAAAGGTTTCGCACAAGGCAACCGGATCGATCCGGCCGGCTTCGATCCCGCGTCCCAGATCGCTGGCGGTCATTTTCAGCCAGTCGTCGTTCATCGCACCCTCCACTTGTCCGCCCTCCACATGTCATCGCGAAGGTAAACCGCACCGCACGCATGGACAATCCCGGCGTTTGCGCGATAATCCGGCCCATGGGTTTGCACGGCGATATCCTGATAGCGGGCGGCGCTCTGAACGGCATGACGCTGGCCCTTGCCCTTGCGCGCGCCGGTCTGGGCGTCATCGTGGTCGATCCGGTGCCGCAGACCGTGCAGTCGGCCGACGATTTCGACGGGCGCGGCTATGCCCTGGCGCTGGCATCGCAGCGGCTGTTGCAGGCAATCGGCGTCTGGGGCGGGATCGCCGAAAAGGCGCAGCCGCTTCTGGACATCAGGATTACCGACGGGCGCGCCGGCGAAGGCCCGTCTCCCTTCGTGCTGGAGTTCGACCATTGCGACATCGACGAAAGCCCGATGGGCTACATGGTCGAAGACCGCCATTTGCGCCGGGCCCTGTCGCGCGCCCTTGAAGACGACCCGGCGATCACCGTTCTGGCGGGCGACAGCGTCATTGCGCAAAGTCCCGGGCCGGCCGGGATCGAGGCAGAGCTGGCATCCGGGAAGAGGCTGCGCGCGCGCGTTCTGGCGGGCTGCGACGGGCGGCGTTCGCAAACCGCGCAGCGCGCCGGGATCGGGCGCAAGGGCTGGGACTACGGGCAGACCGCGCTGGTTTGCGCCATCGCCCATGAAAAGCCGCACAACGGCGTCGCGCATCAGTTCTTCATGCCCCCCGGCCCGCTGGCGATCCTGCCGCTTCCGGGCAACCGGTCGTCGATCGTCTGGACCGAAACCCATGATCAGGCCGCCCGCATCCACAGGCTGGGCGATGACGAATACCTTGAGGTGCTGCGTCCGCGCTTCGGTGATTTCCTCGGCGCGATCGCGCTGGCCGGGGACCGGTTTTCATACCCGCTGAACCTGACCATCGCCGACCGGTTCTTCGCCGACCGGGTGGCGCTGGTGGGCGACGCCGCGCACGGGATGCACCCGATTGCCGGCCAGGGTTTGAACGCGGGGCTGAAGGACGTGGCCACCCTGGCCGAGGTTCTGACGCTTGCCCACCGGCGCGGCGAAGATATCGGCCAGGCGAATGTGCTGGAACGCTACGAACGCTGGCGCCGGTTCGACGTGATGACGCTTGCAGCCGCTACGGATACGGTCAAC
>JALSRF010000390.1 GCA_026984895.1 Paracoccaceae bacterium | reverse complement strand
CCCTGAAAAAGCTTGAGGCCGAGATCCTGCGCGGTGACGTGGTCAAGACCGGCAAGCGGATCGACGGGCGCGACCTGACGACGGTGCGCCCGATCGTGGCGGAAACCGGGCTCTTGCCGCGCACCCACGGCTCGGCGCTCTTCACCCGCGGCGAGACCCAGGCGCTGGTGGTGACCACGCTGGGCACCGGCGACGACGAACAGATGATCGACGCGCTGCATGGCACCTACAAGTCGAACTTCATGCTGCATTACAACTTCCCGCCCTATTCGGTGGGCGAGGTTGGCCGCTTCGGCTTTACCGGACGCCGCGAGATCGGCCACGGCAAGCTGGCCTGGCGGGCGCTGCAGGCGGTGCTGCCGGCGGCGACGGATTTCCCCTATACCATTCGCGTGGTGTCGGAGATCACCGAGAGCAACGGCTCATCCTCGATGGCCTCGGTCTGCGGTGGTTCCTTGTCGATGATGGACGCAGGCGTGCCGCTGAAGGCACCGGTTGCGGGTATCGCGATGGGGCTGATCCTGGAAGACAGCGGCGACTATGCGATCCTGACCGACATCCTGGGCGATGAGGATCACCTGGGCGACATGGACTTCAAGGTGGCCGGCACGGAAAACGGCATCACGTCGTTGCAGATGGACATCAAGGTCGCCGGCATCACGTCCGAGATCATGAAGACCGCGCTGGCGCAGGCCAGGGACGCGCGGCTGCATATCCTGGGCGAGATGAACAAGGCGCTGAGCGAAACCGCCGAGTTCAGCATTCACGCGCCGCGTATCGAGACCATGCAGATCCCCACCGACAAGATCCGCGAAGTGATCGGCTCGGGCGGCAAGGTGATCCGCGAGATCGTCGAGGTTTCCGGCGCCAAGGTCGATATCAACGACGACGGCATCATCAAGATTGCCTCGCCCAACAACGAGGCGATCCAGAAAGCCTACGAGATGATCAACGCCATCGTGGCCGAGCCGGAAGAGGGCAAGATCTACAAGGGCAAGGTGGTGAAGATCGTCGATTTCGGCGCCTTCGTGAACTTCTTCGGCAAGCGTGACGGTCTGGTGCATGTCAGCCAGATCGAGAACCGCCGGCTGAACCATCCTTCCGATGTGCTGAAGGAAGGTCAGGAGGTCTACGTGAAACTCCTGGGCTTTGACGACCGCGGCAAGGTGCGCCTTGCAATGAAGATGGTCGACCAGGAAACCGGCGAAGAGATCGCGCGGGACAAGGCCGAGTAGGCGGGTTTTCGTCCGTCGCCGCCCGGGTGCAAGGCCGGGCGGCGATTTCGGTTTCCACTGCTGTTGGCTCGCCGGATCAATGGTGCTATCGAACTCGAAAATTCAGCACGGAGGGTTTGGTGGTGAGCCGTCAGATTTTCATTGACCTGACCGAATTGACAACGGTCAAGGGCGGCAAGTTGCGCTATTACGGAATCGCGCGGACGGTCGCGGAAATCGCCCGCTGGTTCGCCCTGAAATACCCCGATTCCCGGTTCGTCGTCCACTCGGCCGACTTTCAGCAGTTCTTCGAGGTCTTTCCGAAGGTGACGGACCGCGAAAAGGCTCTTGTCGATCTGGACGTGCCGGACTTCGAGGTCCTCCGGTTTCGCCGTGTCTTTCACAAGGAAGGCACGGGAGAGGAAAAGCTGGTCAAGCTGCTCGGTCCCGTGGTCACCCTCTGGAACAAGCGCAAGATACGCAACTCGGGCGTGGACCTGACGCCGGTTGACATGAATGGCGGCATGCTGTTTTCGGCAGCCCGTCCGAAGTTGATCATCGACATGATCGAAACCAGGAATCTCCGGGGTTTCGACCTGGAGTTCCACCCGCTGATCCACGACATGATCCCGATGCATGACTACGGCGGGCATACGGTTCTGTCCTTTCCGCTGAATTTCTACAAGGACAGCAAGTATACGATTGAAAACAGCGTTCAGATCATCACCAATTCCCAGTTCACGCTGGATGACATGGTGCGCTTTGCCAATGACGGCCGGTATGAATTGCCGGACAATCTTGTGCCGGTGCCACTGGTTCACGAATGCCCGGAAGGCACCGAAGAACCGGAAATAGAGTTGCCGGAATCGCCCTATTTCCTGTGCGTCGGCAGCCTGATGGGGCGCAAGAACCTGAACATCCTGCTGAAGGCCATGCTGATGCAGCACCGGCGCAGCGGGAAGATGCCCAGGCTGATCATCGCCGGCGCCTATCGCAAGCATATCGCGCGCGAACTGGCCACCGATGTCTGTTCTCCGATCGCCCCGTATGTAAAGCAGGTGCACAACCCGAACCAGACCGACCTGATCCGACTTTACCAGAATGCCGTCGCGCTGCTGATGCCCAGCAAGATCGAGGGCTGGGGGCTGCCGGCAGGAGAGGCGCTCTGGCTGGGCACGCCGGCGATCTGCTCGACCGCGCCGGTTCTGCGCGAAGTCTGCGGCGATCTCGCCCTGTATTTCGACCCGGAAGATGCCGACGAACTTCTGGTCCATATGAACCGGCTGATGGACGAACCGGACTACCGCGAAATGCTTCGGCAGAAGATCATCGCCGCCAAGCCCACGCTGCGCACATGGGAGATGGTTGCCGATGATGTGCACGCGGCGCTGACCGGTTAAAGACTGCCGCGCTCATCCGCAGTCACGCGAGACGCGCCAGCGCCCTGTTTGCGCGCCGACAAAACGCCCGGGGCCGGTTTCGGCCCCTGGGAGAGATGGTTCAGCCCGGGCAGGGCGCGCCGAGGCAAAGCGTGAACCGCGCCGCAACCGAAAAGACCCCGCCCAGCCCTCGCGGCCCGGCAAGCCCGGCGCGGGTTTTCGTGCGGAGGGTTCGCCCGAACTACCGTTTCAGCACGACATCCGTCCAGGAAATCTCTTCCGCCCGTGCAAGCGGCAGCGCCACCAGAGAGGAATCGGGCCTGATTTCGTAGATATCGAACCCCTTTGATTTCAGGCTCTGGTAGAACCCCTCGATCGACCCGAAAGAGGCGCGCAGCATCGGCGGCGCGAATTCCATGAGGATCGAAACCGACGGGCTGTCGTTCAACAACCGCCCGGCGCCTTGCAGGATATGCGGCTCGGCCCCTTCCGCATCGATCTTCATGAAGTCCACGGCAGTGCCGGCCGGGAAATAATCGTCCAGGCGAACGCCTTCCACCTTCACCGGTTCGAGTTTGTCATGAAAGTTCTGCGCATGCGCCGTGTCGGCCCAGAGGCTGGAACTGCCAAGGTAGTTCTGGAACACTTGAAGCTCCAGTTCCCTGGTTTCCGAAAACACCGCCTTGTTTTCCACCGTGCAGCGCTCGACGAACCCGTTCAGATGCAGATTGTGAAAAACGATGTCTGCCAGTTGCGGGTTGGCCTCGAAACAGGTCAGATGGCCCTTCGGCCCGATCGCCTGGGCGGCGAGAACGGAGTAGTAACCAAGGTTCGCACCAATATCGACAACCTTCATCCCGGGCTTGACCTCGGACTGGAAGACCTTGGTAATCCAGTATTCCCAGCGCCCTTCGGCCAGCAGATGCGGGGTAAGGGACAGGTCGCGCGTATCCACGATCATCTTGTGCCCGAAAACGGTCTTGGTCAGCGCCCGGTTGTTGCCGATGTAGACGCCCCAGTCGTTCACCGGTGGCCCGAAAGGCGGTGGAACCTTGCTTTTCTTCAGCGAATTGAACCGCAGGGAATCCAGCCTCAGCGATTCGAAAAATGCACCCAGCTTGCTCATGGTTTCCTCCTGGCAACATCGTCCCCTTGCCGGGGGTCTCGGTCGTCCGTTTCCTGCTCGCGCCGTGATACCAGCTAACCGGGAGGAGCGACACCGGAAAATTCCGACCCCGACAGCCCGGCGGCGGCGGCCCTCAAAACCCGCATTTCGCCTTGAAAGTCGTTGCACGCCCGCCATCGGGATGACGCAGGCGCAGGCTCTCGGCATGCAGCATCAGCCGGGGCGCCGCGCGGGCCTCGCCGGTCGCATAAAACGGATCGCCAAGTATCGGGTGCCCGATGGCCAGCATGTGCACCCGCAACTGGTGGCTGCGTCCGGTCTTCGGGAACAGGCGCAACCGCGTCGTCCGTTCCTCACGGCGCAGCACCCGCCAGTCGGTCACCGCCGGCTTGCCGCGCGCATGGTCCACCATCTGGCGCGGCCGGTTCGGCCAATCGACGATCAGCGGCAGATCGACGGTGCCGGTCCTTTCCTCGACCCGCCCCCAGACCCGCGCAACATAGGCCTTTTTCACATGGCGTTTCTCGAACTGCAGCCCCAGATGGCGCTGCGCATGCCGGGTCATCGCAAACACCATCACGCCCGAGGTATCGCGGTCCAGCCGGTGAACCAGAAGCGCATCCGGGAAGACCGCCTGCACGCGGGCCAGAAGACAGTCTGCCAGGTGTTCGCCCTTTCCGGGCACCGAAAGCAGGCCGGCGGGCTTGTCCACCAGCAGCAACTCGTGGTCGTGATGCAGGATCACCAGCGGGTCATCGGGGGGCGCGTAATCATTCATCCGCTCGCCCTAGCACGCGCGCGCGCCGCACCCAAACAAGTTTCTTCTTTCCTGAAATATCCCCGCCGGAGGCATCCGACCGGGTGGCTCAGAGCGGATCGAGCGGGTAGTAGTCACCCTTGTCCTCTACAAAGATGTGGCGCTCGGTGGTGATGCCGGTCGGCACGTCCAGGGTTCCGGAACCGATCGAGATCGCGTCTTCGCCGCTTCTTTGCCAGAACAGGCTGGCGCCGCACCGGTTGCAGAAACCGCGCCGGGCCTGAGGCGAGGATTGGAACCAGGTCAGGGTGTCATCGCGCGTCAGCCGGAACCGGTCATTGGGGACCTGGGTGGCCGACCAATAGTGGCCGCTGGTCTTGCGGCACTGGGTGCAGTGGCAGGCGATGCTGTCGCGCAGGGGTTCGTCGAGCTCAAAGGCGACGCCGCCGCACAGGCAAGAGCCGGTTTTCATTGCAAATCCCTTTCGAAACTGTCCCGCAGGATCATTTCCAGGCCTGCCTGGTCAGCGGCGGTGAAGGCATCGGCCCGGTTGCTGTCAATGTCCAGCACCGCGATCAGGGCGCCGCGCGCATCACGCACCGGAAGCACGATTTCCGAACGTGTCGAAGCGGCACAGGCGATATGACCCGGAAAGGCCTCGACATCGGGCACGATCAGCGCCGTGCCCGACTGCGCCACCGCTCCGCAGACCCCCTTGCCAAACGGGATGGTCAGGCAGCCGTGGCCGCCCTGGTAGGGGCCGATCTTCAGCAGCCCCGGCGCCACCACCCGGTAAAACCCCGTCCAGTCGAACCGGTCGTCGGCGTGGTGCAGCTCGCAGGCCACGGTGGCCATCAGCGCCACGGCGTCGCTTTCGCCCTCGGTCAGCGCCGCGATGCGCACCGCCAGTGCCGGGTAGTCCATCAGACCAGTTCGATGGCGATGGCCGTGCCCTCGCCGCCGCCGATGCAGATGGCCGCAACACCGCGTTTCAGCCCGCGCGCCTCAAGCGCGTTCAGCAGGGTGACGATGATGCGCGCGCCGGAGGCCCCGATCGGGTGCCCCAGCGCGCAGGCGCCGCCGTTGACGTTCATCTTTTCGGCCGGAATCTCCATGTCGCGCATGAAGGCCATGGGCACCACCGCAAAGGCTTCGTTGACCTCCCAGAGGTCCACATCGTCCTTTGTCCAGCCGATGCGGTCGAGCAGCTTTTGTGCGGCCGGGATCGGGGCGGTCGAAAACCACGCCGGTTGCTGCGCGTGGCTGGCATGACCGAGGATGCGCGCGCGCGGCTTCAGCCCGGCATCGGCCGAGGCCAGAACCAGCGCCGCCGCGCCGTCGGAGATCGACGAGGAATTGGCCGCGGTCACGGTGCCGCCGTCGCGGAAGGCGGGTTTCAGATGCGGGATCCTTTCGGGCCGGGCGCGCGCGGGCTGTTCGTCCTCGCCGACCAGGGTTTCACCGCGCCGGGTCGTCACCTTTACCGGGACGATTTCACGATCGAAGGCCCCCGACGTCCGGGCATTCAGAGCCCGTTCGAGCGAGCGAATCGCATATGCGTCCTGCGCCTCGCGGGTGAACTGATATTTCTCGGCCGTATCCTCGGCAAAGGTGCCCATCAGCCGCCCCTTGTCATAGGCATCCTCAAGCCCGTCCAGAAACATGCTGTCCAGAACCCGTCCATGCCCCAGCCGGGCGCCGCCACGCATCTTTGGCAGCAGGTAGGGGGCGTTGGTCATGCTTTCCATGCCGCCGGCCACCACCACCGCCGATCGCCCGAGCGCCAGCGTATCGAACCCGCTCATCACCGCCTTCATGCCCGATCCGCACATCTTGTTCAGCGTGGTCGCGGGAACGCTATCCCCAAGGCCGGCACGAAACCCCGCCTGGCGCGCCGGAGCCTGGCCCTGGCCCGCCGGAAGAACGCATCCCATGATCAGTTCTTCCACAAGCTCCGGCCCGGCGGTGGCATCGGACAATGCGCCGGCAATGGCGGCCCCGCCCAGAACCGGGGCGCCGGCCGCGGCAAACACGCCCTGAAGCCCGCCCATCGCCGTGCGGGCAGCGCCCGCGACAAACACCTCATTCATCCTGCTGCCCCCGATTGCCGGATCCTCCAACGCATACCGAATTGTAACCATTGCCGTCTAGCCTTGATCCCGTTGACGAAGGCAGGACCACAGATGGAACTACGAAAAACCGAATACCCCGACACGCTGGTCATTACCGTCGAAGCACCGCGCATAGACGCCGCTGCCGCGATTCGGTTCAAGGATCTGATGCGCGAATATTGCGCTAGCGCCCCGGCGCGCATCATCCTCGACCTGGCGCAGGTCGATTTCGTGGACAGCAGCGGGCTGGGGGCGATCGTTGCTTCCATGAAACAGCTGTCGGAAGGGCAGGTCCTGGAGTTGGCAACCTTGTCGCCGACGGTCGAAAAGGTGTTTCGCCTGACACGGATGGATACCGTCTTCCGGATACATGAGGATGCCGGGTCTGCACTGCAGGCCAGGCATTAGACGGACAGCCCAACAGGAGCCCAGCTACCGTGCCCACAAGCAACCGCCACAGCCCAAGACCGAACCCCGCGCGCTATCATTTCCAGAGCGACCCCGCCTGTATTGGCGATGTGATCGCCGATGTGCTGTCCAACAGCCAGTTGCAGCCGCTTTCCGACGACGATATCTCCAAGCTGGAAATCATCCTGGCCGAGGTCATCAACAATATCGCCGAACACGCCTATGGCGAGCGATCGGACGGGCCGATCGAAATGTCGGCAGACCGCGAAGGAGACAGGATGGTGCTGACCTTTTCCGATACCGGTATCCCGATGCCCGACGGCAAGTCGCCCGAAGGCAGCCCGCAGAACCTGGACTGCCCGACCGACGAGCTGCCCGAAGGCGGCTTCGGCTGGTTCCTGATCCGGCTGCTTTGCAAGGATGTGCATTACGAACGCCTCGGCAACAAGAATTGCCTGGCCCTGTTCGTCGATCTTGACCCGCGCCCGACCTGAGTCTTTACCGACCGTTTTTCGCCGGACCGGATGGCGCAGGGCCGCTTTCCGGCCGGTCGCATTTTGCCGGCGCCCCTGCGGGCGAAGCCGGCCAGGCCGGACCGATTCCGCGATTCAGGGCGCGTGATCGCATATATGCAATCTTTTCGGGCAGATGCCGCCAAAATGCCGCAAATGGTCCTTAGTCGGGCCAGAATACAACGACAAAAAGGGTCCTGTAGCTGCATATAGCTTCCCTCGGCGTTGCGTTTAACAGCCCCCACCCAGTGCGCAACGCCGAGGCCTTTCTCTCTTCCGATATTGCAAAACCGCGCCTGGCGCCTAGTCTTTCCGGGACATCGGGAGGAGACCATGCGCGATTTCCAGATGCCGGGGCGTTCTCCGGTTCTTGCCACGAATGCCCTTTGTGCCACGTCGCATCCGCTGGCTGCCCAGGCCGCTGTCGCGATCCTGCGCGATGGCGGCAATGCCGTGGATGCCGCCATCGCCGCAGCCGTTCTCCTTGGCATATGCGAACCGGCTTCCACCGGAATTGGCGGCGACTGTTTCGTGCTGCTGAAACCCGCCGGCAAGGAAAGCGTTGTTGCGCTGAACGGCTCGGGACGTGCGCCCGCCGGTCTGAACGCGGCCGACCTGCGCGCACGCGCCCTGAAACGGATCCCTCCGAACAGCGCGCACGCGGTCACGGTTCCCGGCGCCATCGATGCCTTTTGCCGCCTGTCGCAGGACTGGGGCAAACTCGGACTGGCGGCGAGCCTTGCGCCGGCGATCCACTATGCCAGAAACGGCGTGCCGGTTGCCCCGCGCACGGCCTTCGACTGGCACAATCACGCGGACACCCTGCAAGGTGTCGCGCGCGACTACTATCTGCTTGACGGCAAACCTCCGAGCGTCGGCGATATCTTTCGCCACCCGATGCAGGCCCGGCTGCTCGAGACCCTGGCGCGCGACGGTCGCGCTGCCTTTTACGAGGGCGAGGTCGCCCGGGACATGGTACAGGCGCTGAATGCGGCCGGGGGCACGCACAGTCTGGACGACTTCGCGCAGACGCAGTGCAATTACACGGCGCCTCTTGCGACGGATTACCGGGGCACCGAACTTGTGGAGCATCCACCCAACGGGCAGGGCGCAACGGCGCTGCTGCTGGCCAATATCCTGTCGCATTTCGAAATGGCGGACATGGATCCTTTCGGTGCCGAAAGGGCCCATCTGGAAGCCGAAGCCACGAAACTGGCCTACGACGCGCGCAATCGCTTCATTGCCGATGCAGACCGGACCACCCGGCTGGAGCACATGCTGTCGCCGCAGACTGCCGCCAGACTGGCCGCACTGATCGACCCGGCGCGCGTCATCGCAGACCTGCCGGCCGCGACCGGGAACGTCCACCGCGAGACGGTCTGTCTGAGCGTGGTTGATCGCGA
>JALSRF010000389.1 GCA_026984895.1 Paracoccaceae bacterium | reverse complement strand
CCTGGAGTTTCAGGCCGAACAGGTGCAGCAACGCCGCCGGCGCGCCCTGAAACTCCAGGATCAGCATCGCGATCAGGCCGGCCGGGATGTATTCCGAGGCATTGCCCTGGGTGCGCACGAACCGGTGCAAGCGTTCGCGTTTTGCCGGGGTGTCCGCGCCGCCCTTCAACCGCAGCAGACTGACGCGAAGCGACAGCCAGAAAAACAGCACCAGCAGAAGGCCTGCATAGATCGGCGTGATGGTCAGCATTCCCGCAATGCCCCCTGTTCATGCGATGGCAAGCCTAACGCATTGCCGCGCGCGCGCAAGCCATAAGCCATGATGGGGCCTGTGGCGATGGGGCCTGTGGCGACGGTTTGCGGCCCGGTGGGGGCGGCACAGGGGCCGGGGCATGCGTGCCGGGGAAACGCGGCGACAGGGCGGCCGGGCCGGTCGTGGCAGGCATGCGGGCCACAGGCAGGCTGCGACGTGGCGTCCCGGGCAAACGGGCCGGGGGCAGGGGCCTGGCGATGCCGCCGCCCTGCCGGTGCCGCCGCGCGGTATCGATGCATGACGCATGGCGTGTGACGCATGGCGTGTGACGCGTGGCGCATGACGCGTGGCGCGTGGCGCGCGTGCCGATGACCCCGGTCGGTTTCGTTTTCAGGCGGCGGCGCGGCCACTGGCAGGCGGGCGCGTTGCGCTCATCCCATTTCCACCAGCAGGTCCTTGGCGTCGATCTGAGCGCCGGCGGCCACATGCACCGCTTTCACCGTCCCGTCGGCCTCGGCATGGATGCCGGTTTCCATCTTCATCGCTTCGATGGTGAGCAGCAGATCGCCCGCGCTCACCTTCTGGCCGGCCTGCACGCAGACCGTGGCGACAACGCCGGGCATCGGCGCGCCGATATGGGCGGGGTTCGCCGGGTCGGCCTTGGGGCGCGCCTCGGCCGCCGCCCGGACCTTGCGATCGGCGACGCGGATCACCCGCGGCTGGCCGTTCAGTTCGAAGAACACCTTGGCCTCGCCCTCTTCGTTGGTCTCGCCGATCGCCTGGCAGCGGATTTCCAGCGTCTTGCCGGGGTCGATCTCGGCGCTGATTTCCTCGCCCACCTCCATGCCGTAGAAGAAGTTCTTCGTCGGCAGGGTGCGCACCGGCCCGTAGAGGCGGTGCCGGCCCATGTAGTCAAGGAAGACCTTCGGATACATCAAATAGCCGTTGAGGTCTTCGTCATCGACGGCGAATCCCTCCAGCTCCCGGCTCAGCGAGGCGCGCGTCGCTTCCAGGTCCACCGGCTCCAGGTGCTTGCCGGGGCGCTCGGTCGAGGGCGTTTCGTCCTTCAGCACCTTCTTCACGATCGCCTCGGGCCATCCCCCCGGCGGCTGGCCGAGGTTGCCCCGCAGCATGTCCACCACGCTTTCCGGGAAGGCGACGTCCTTTTCGGGGTCTTCCACATCGGCGCGCGTGAGGCCCTGGCTCACCATCATCAGCGCCATGTCGCCCACCACCTTTGAGCTTGGCGTCACCTTCACGATATCGCCGAACATCGCATTGGCGTCGGCATAGGCCTGCGCCACCTCGTGCCAGCGCTCTTCCAGTCCCAGGCTGCGGGCCTGGGCCTTGAGGTTGGTGAACTGGCCGCCGGGCATCTCGTGCAGCCAGACCTCGCTTGCCGGTGCCTCCAGCCCGCTTTCGAAGGCGGCATACTGGGCGCGCACGGCCTCCCAGTAGTTCGACAGCTCGCGGATCGCGCCGATGTCCAGCCCGGTGTCGCGCTCGGTGTGGCGCAGCGCTTCGACGATCGAGCCGAGGCAGGGCTGGCTGGTGCCCCCCGACAGCGCGTCCATCGCCGCATCCACCGCATCCACGCCCGCATCGGCGGCGGCCAGAACCGTGGCCCCGGCGATGCCCGATGTGTCGTGGG
>JALSRF010000388.1 GCA_026984895.1 Paracoccaceae bacterium | reverse complement strand
GGGTCAGGCTGTCCTTGGCCTCGGCGAAGGACGAGACGCCGATCGTATCGTAGATCACGTCATACCGCTCGGCCTGTCGGGTGAAATCCTCCTCGCCATAGTCGATGACCCGGCCGGCCCCGAGTGCGGCCACCATGTCGGCGTTGCGGGCGCTGCAGGTGCCGGTGACCTCGGCGCCCATCGCCGCGGCGATCTGCACAGCCGCGCTGCCAAGGCTGCCCGAGGCGCCAAGGATCAATACCTTCTGCCCCGCGCGCAGTTCAGCCACCTCGCGCAGGAAGTTCAGCGAGGTCAGCGGCCCATCGCACATGACGGCCGCGTCCTCATGCGAAAGTGCTGCGGGCTTCTTCATCAACACGCCGGATTCGTCGAGGCAGATGTGGCTGGCATTGGCCCCGAACTTCAGCCCCGCCTCGCCGAAGACCGCATCGCCCTCGGCAAACCGGCTGACACGGTCACCCACGGCGATCACCTCGCCCGAGAGACCGGTGCCCGACAGGTTGTGACGCGGGCGGCGCAGGCCGAGGAACAGCCGTGCAAAGCGGGGCTGTCCGGCCCGCATCATGCCATCGGCGCGCGTCACGGCCGAGGCGCGGATGCGGATCAGGATCTCGGTGGGACCAGGTGTCGGAATGGGCCGGGTCACCGGGTTCAGCACCTCGGGGGGCCCGTACTGATTGATGCTCCAGGCGGAGAGTGTCGTAGTCATGGGGTGGTCCTTTCGGTTCGATTGCCCTGTCTCTAACGGACCGATTTCCTTCCGAATATTGCAGTTTATGCGCCACTGTGGTTCATAATCGTTCCAGATGGTGGATTGGAAATCTCTTCCGGCCTTTCTGGCCGTTGCGCGGGCGGGATCGCTGCGCGGGGCTGCCGAGCAGCTTGACGGCACCCACGCCACCGTGCGCCGACAAGTCGAGGGGCTCGAGGCGCAGCTGGGTGTGCAGCTGTTCCGGCGCAGTGCGGGCGGGCTGGAACTATCCGCAGCGGGGCGCAAGCTGCTGCCGCAGGCACTTGAAGCCGAAGCGTCGTTGCGCCAGGGCTTCAACGCCGTGCGCGGGCTCGATAGCGAGGCAGCTGGGCGCATCCGACTTTCGGCCGACCCGATGACCGCGCATTTTCTGCTGGCACCGGTTCTGGGCGAGTTCCTGTCGCTCTATCCCGACATCCACATCGACATGAACCTGTCCTACGCAATCGATTCAATCGAAAAGCTTGAAACAGACGTGTCGATCCGCCATGTGCGCGCGCTCACCGGCGATGCCGTGGGGCGCAAGCTGTTTCCGCTGTCGATCGGGGTTTTCGCGTCGCGCACCTATATCGACCGCAACCTGCATGACGCCGGACCGCGCGGCGAAGGTCTGACCTGGCTTGGCTACGGCGACGTGCCCGAGATGCAGGCGATGATCGCCGCCTCGCCTTTTCCACGTGCGAAAGTGCGCCATGCCATCGCCGATCCGGCCATGCACATGCACCTTGCCCGCGCCGGGGCCGGAATGACCTTTCTGGCGGCATGGGTGCAAAGCGTCTTCCCCGAGGTGCAGCGGGTGCCGGGAACCGAGCTCGACCAGAGCCGCTCGACATGGGTGCTGATGCACGCCGACCTGCGCCGGATGCAACGCGTCAGGCTCTTCGTCGATTTCCTCTACGAAAGCCTGCTCGAGCGACGCGCGGACTTCATCGGGGTCTGATTTAACAATCGCTGCAACCAGATCGGTAACAGTGTGGCTATAACGGCAAGTATGGCAGCCGTCGTCAGAGCAGATTTCAAGATCGAGGCTGTGCTTGCGGCATGTACCAGCGCAAGGCCTGACTCTGATCCAGTCAGCAGCATGAGGCTTATCCCGACGTTTTCGAGATAGTCGAAAGTCGCGGCCAGGATTGCCAAGGCTCCGCCTATCCTGG
>JALSRF010000387.1 GCA_026984895.1 Paracoccaceae bacterium | reverse complement strand
AGGCCCTGACCAAGATATTCAACCGGTTCTACACTTCGCGCCCGGAATCGCAGTTCGGCAACAACTCGGGGCTCGGTCTGGCGATTTCCAAGCAGATTGTCGAGGCGCATGGCGGCGTGATCTGGGCCGAAAACATCCGCCCGACCGAGGCCGATGTCACCTCGCCGCCACTTGGCGCGCGCTTCGTGGTGGGACTGCCCGTCTGAGCCGGCTTGCCGCCGGCCCCTGCGCAGGCTAGGTTCTTGCGCCCATATGATGCCCAGACTATCCGGTGCGCATGATGCCACGAAACGAACAGGACACCCCCGGTCGAAGCCGAAGCCGCTCCGCAGACTGCCTCCATGCCAGTTGTGTCGCCCTGGACGGGCGCGCGGTCCTGATCACCGGGCGTGCGGGGGCCGGCAAATCGGCGCTGGCGCTGGATCTCATGGCCCACGGTTGCCTGCTGGTTGCCGACGACCGGACCGAATTGCGCCGCCACCGCGAAGCCGAGGCGATCGAAGCGCGCTGTCCCGCGGCCATCCGCGGCCGGATCGAGGCCCGCGGCGTCGGCGTGCTCGTGGCGCAGACCACGCCAAGTGCCACGGTTGCGCTGGTCGTCGATATGGATCGCCAGGAGACCGAGCGCTTGCCGCCATTTCGCGAAACCGTGATCCTGGGCGTTCGAATTCCCTTGCTTCGCCGCGCGGCCTTTGCACAGTTTCCGGTATCGGTTCTGCAATACCTGAAAGGCGGGAGGCAGGCATGAGCGACATGGTCGGGCACCCCCGGGAAGCGCCGCCTTCGGATTGCGCCGCGTCCGAACAGCTGGTCTTCGTCACCGGTCCGTCCGGGGCCGGCCGCTCCACGGCGGTGAAGGCGCTGGAGGACCTGGGCTTCGAGGTGATCGACAACCTGCCGCTGTCCCTTGTCGACCGGCTGCTGGACGGCCCGCCGATCGGCCGCCCGCTGGCGCTCGGGATTGACGTGCGCAACCGCGATTTTTCGGTGCAGGGGCTGCTGCAGGCAATAGGCGAACTGCGCACCGACCGCGCGCGCAACGTGCAGCTTCTTTATCTGGACTGCCGCAGCGACGTGCTGATCCGCAGGTTTTCGGAAACGCGCCGCCGTCACCCGATGGCACCGGTGGAAACTCCGGTGCTGGGCATCGAGCGCGAGTTCGATCTTCTCGCCCCGATCCGCGCGCGCGCCAACATCCTGATCGACACGTCCGAACTGGCGCCCCATGAGCTGCGCTCGGAGATCGCGCGTGTGCTCGACCTCGACAGCGGCAAGGGCCTGGCGGTTTCGGTGCAGTCCTTTTCCTACAAGCGCGGCATCCCGCGCGGCGTCGATATGGTTTTCGACTGCAGGTTCCTGCGCAACCCCCATTGGGAACCGAAGCTGCGCGCCCTGAACGGCTGCGCGCCGGAGGTCGCACGCCATGTCGAGGAGGATCAGCGTTTTGCCGGGTTTTTCGACCGGGTGACGGGGCTGGTGGAGCTGCTTCTCCCGGCCTTCGCGGAAGAGGGGAAATCGCACCTTTCCATCGCCTTCGGGTGCACGGGCGGCCAGCATCGTTCGGTGGTTCTGGCCGAAAAACTGGTGAAGGTACTTGCGGCATCCGGGTGGCAGGTATCTAAAAGGCACCGGGAAATCGAGCGGCGCGCCGAGGGTGCGCCTGCCCGGGACAGGAAGGATGAGGGCCAGACGTGATCGGAATCGTGATCGTCGCACATGGCGGACTGGCCAGGGAATATCTGGCCGCTGTCGAACATGTCGTCGGCAAGCAGACGGGGATTCAGGTGATTTCGATCGATGTCGACCATGATCGCGTCCGCAAGCAATCCGAGATCTGCGCCGCGGCGGACAGCGTGGACATGGGGCAGGGCGTTGTCGTGGTGACCGATCTTTTCGGCGGCTCGCCG